>NZ_JBOGDD010000677.1:0-3126 GCF_050701675.1 Mycobacterium sp.
GTTGGTGGCTGAGGACTACTTCGAGCAGGCCTTCGCGAATGCCCGCCCTGGACCGGACCTCGACTTCCTGCGCTCGCTGGTCCCTTACGTATGGGCCCGCTGGCGCTGAAATCGGTGCGCCGGCGCACCTTCGGGCGCCGTTAGGCTGGCTACCGGGGGAGACATGACTCGGCAACCGGCGACGCGCCAACAGATCAGCGCGCAACGCTTTCTGACGCGCCGGATGGCGCACGCCCTGGTGCGCAGAGACGTCGCGATGCACGATGATCCGCTACGGGCGCAGTCGCTGTCGCTCATCGTCGGATGTCTCGTGGCGGCGATCGCCCTCGCGGTGTGTGCCGTGCTGGTGCTGGTGCGGCCGCGCGGCGTGCCCGCTTCGGCGCTGATCGTGATGGCCGGCGAATCCGGCGCGCTGTACGTTCGCGTCGACGACGTCCTTCATCCGGTCCTCAACCTCGCCTCGGCACGCCTCATCGCGCGCTCGGCGGCCAACCCCGTCGCTGCCAGCGAGGTGGCCATCGCACGGGCCAGGCGGGGACCCATGATGGGAATTCCTGGCGCACCGGCGACCATCGGTGCACCGGTACGCGGGTCGGCGTGGACGGTGTGCGACGACGATCGCACCGTGGTCGCGGTCGGCGAACAACGGCTCGACCGGTTCGACGCGTCACGGCCCGTGCTGGTGACACCGCGCGGCGAGAGTGCGGCGACGACGTATCTGCTCTACGACGGCCACCGCGCCGAAGTCGATCTGCGCAGCACGGCCGTCGTCCGGGCGTTGCGCCTGGACGGAGTTGTCCCCGTGGGCGTTTCGCGGACACTGCTCGACGTCGTGCCAGAGGCGCCAGGCCTCGCGGTCCCGCGCATCGCCGGAGTCGGCGAAGTGGGGCCTGCCGCGCTTGGTGGTGTGCCCATCGGCACGGTGGTGCGCATTCAGCGCGCCGAGCTGTCCGAGCACTACGTGGTGCTGCGTGACGGCATCCAGTCCGTCGGCGAAGTCGCCGCCGATCTCATCAGGTTCGCCTACGACCGGTATGCCAAACCGGTGGCCGTCGTCGCACCTGCGGCAATTGCGGCGCTCCCGATCGTGACCGGCCTTGCGGTGACCACGTTCCCGCAACATGCCCGCACCCCGGTGGGTCGCGCGGACGATCGCGCCGTGTGCACCCAGTGGAGGCCGGGCGGATCATCGTCGTCCAATGCGTCTGTGTTCGTTGGTGAATCGAGCCTGGTCGAACTCGGGGACGCCGCGGCGCTCGCGCAGGCGGACGGCGATGGCCCGAACGTCGACGCGGTGGTGATCTCGGGCGGTGCCAGCGCATATGTCCGGTCGGCCCGAATCGTCGGTGACGACGGGGCCACCGGTGCGCGCTTCATGGTCTCCGATGCGGGTGTGCTGTTCGGGGTTCACGACGACGACGCCGCGAAGTTCCTGGGTCTCGGTCAATCACCGGACGCCGCGCCATGGCCGGTCCTCGCGCATCTGCCTCGCGGGCCCGAGCTCAGCACCGATGCGGCGTCAGTCGCCAGGGACGGGATCCCGACGCCGTCGTAGCCAGTTCGCGGACAACGACATCGCTGCCGTCACCACCGCGATGCACACCGCGGCGCCGACGAGCGAGACCCGACGCGGTGCGGGGTCGGCTCCGACCGGGTCCTGGTCTGCCTGCGTGGTGGGCGTTGGCGTCGGGGCGGCTGCGGCTAGTGCCCCGTCGGCGCTGACCGCGGCCAGCGCGTCGACGACGCCGTGGCCAACCCAGGGGTCCCATCCGGCGGACGGGTGATGGGCGGTGTCCTCGATCCGCCGCATGACCTGGCGTGCGGTCAGATGAGGAGAGACGGCGCGCACCAGCGCGGCCATGCCCGTCACCACGGGGGCCGAGTAACTCGTACCCGAGATCGGTGACGGCTCAGAGACTCCGGAAACGGTGTCGATCAACCCGTCCCCGTCCGGACTCAGCGACACGACGTCCTCGCCAGGAGCCGCTACGTCCACCCATGGCCCCGCCAGAGTGAATGCCGACGGGCGGCCCTCGTGGTCCACGGAACCGACGGTCAAGACGTAGTCGTCGTACCAGGCCGGACTCACCACGACCTTCACGGCATCCCAACTGGGGCGTCCGGGACGGGCTGGGTCCGGGGGCGGGTTCTGCTCAGGGCATTGACCTTCGCCGCCGACGTTACCCGCCGCCGCGACGACGACGACGTTCTTGACGTCGACGGCGTAGGCCAGGGCGGCGCCAAGGGACCGGTCGTCGATACCCCGGTCGGCGGCCACACAGGCGACGGACGAGATGTTGATGACCGTCGCGCCTGCGTCAGCGGCAGTGCGGACGGCAGCCGCGAGCGTGTCGACGTCCCCGACCCCGGACCCACCCGAAGCATCCGATTGCCGAAAGACGTTGCTCGACTGCCGGATCGCAATGATCCCCGCCTCGGGTGCGATGCCACTGAACGCGGCGCCCGCCTCGCCGTCGCTTGCCGCCCCGATGATCCCGGCCACGATCGTGCCGTGGCCGTCGCAGTCCTGGGTGCCGTCGCCGGTCGACACGTAGTCGCCGCCGGGCAGCAGGCGGGGCAGGAGTCGGTGTCGGGCGACACCGGTGTCGATCACGGCAACGGTCTGACCCGCGCCACGGCTCAACTGCCAAACAGGTTGGAGCTCCGCCATGTCCAGCTGACCTCCGGTCCCGTCGCCGGTGCGGGCACCGACCGGGCACGCTTCGGTCTGCTCGGTCGCCGACGGTGGCGCGGGGGGCCGGGCGGCAGGCAGCCGTGAGTCGTCCACCGTCGGCGGTGTCACGGCAGCGGCGGCCGGCGCCGTCCACACTGCGGACACCACCGACAGGATCGCGAACAGACGCGTCGACCGCGCCGACGTGGCGCTCAATGCAGGTGCAACCCGCCGACGAGGTGGTACACGCCACCGACCCAGGCCGCCGCGGGGACGACGGCTGCCAGCGCGGCGTACTCGAATTTGTCGACCAGCCGTGACCAGAACGCCCCCGCTCGGGGCCTTCGAACGACGACGAGGGCGATCGCGACGAGAATGCCGCCGGCCACGCCGACGTACTCCCGGTGGGCGCTGAGCGCAACTCCGAGACAGGTGACACCACTGGTGAAGCC
>NZ_JBOGDD010000678.1:0-1678 GCF_050701675.1 Mycobacterium sp.
GCCGAAACGACTGCCGGCGATCCTTACGGGATTTGAACCGTGGCCGGCCCACCTTGCGACCCTTGCGTTTCCCGGTGGCCGAGTCGAAGAAGTTGCGCCACGCCCGCCGCGAATCGTTGACCGACTGCACCAATGCCACACTGGGCACCTCGGCCAGCCACGATCGTTGCTCAGTGGTCTTCCCGGCGGTGATCACCCGGCGCTGAATCTCACTGTCGGACAGCTTCACCCCGGCCCGATACGCCTCATCCCTGACCCGCAGAGCGTCGTTGAACACCACCCGAGTACACCCGAACACCCGCGCCAGCATCCCCTGCTGGGCCGGTGTCGGTTCGATGCGATACCGATAGCGCATCTGCATGCCCACGACTGTAAAGGCCACCTGTGACAACCCAGACCTATCGCCGCGCCCGACACAGCGCGTCGCAGCTGCACGCCCACCTCATGTTCGTGACGAAGTAGCACAGGCAGGTATTCACCGACGCCATGCTCACCTTCACCGAGCACACGATGGGTAGCGTGTGCGCCGAACTCAACGTCGAGCCAGTCGAGTTCAACGGCGAAACCGACCACGTCCACCTACCCATCGCCTACCCACCAACCCCGTCGATCACGACGCAGGTGCAACGACTCAAAGGCTGTACCCCTTACCCGGTCCACCGCGAAGACACCGGCGCCCGTGTCCGCATCCGCACGGGCGGACACCTCTGCTCCCCGTCCCACTTCACCGACACCTGCGCAGGCGCCCCGCCGTTCCATCATCAAGCAACACATCGACCGACAAACCCGACCACTCCGAACGCCGGACTACGCCCGCCGACAAACGAGATGGACTCACCCCGGACTGAAGTCCGAGACTTGCGCCCAAGATATCGGTCAACTGAGCCATCCACAGCCGGCGTGGTTGTGGACAACTTCTTCGCGGCATCACGGGATCACCGATCATTCGGCCATGAGCTACCGCGAGTTCCTGCCAATTCCGCCCCCCGAGACCGCCACCGACCCCATCGCCTCCCCCGCCGACCTGCACCAGCGCTGGCGGGCCTTGATGGGGACGCTGGGATTCGGCGAACGTCTGCTGTGGTTCGCCTTCATCGGACCCGACCGTCGCCTGATCAAGGTCGCAAGTCATGTGCCCGTCGCCGCGAGCCCAGAGCCCGCACTGGTCGAGAACGTGATGACCGCATTGAAGGTCCTCGTCGCCAACGTGGGTGAGGGCAGCACCGTCGCGCTACTTCTCAGCAGGCCCGGTGTCGGCGATGTCACCGACGCCGACAGGCAGTGGGCAACGGCACTCGAGGACGCGGCCAACCGCTTCGGCGTGCCGATCGAGCCGATCTTCCGCGCCAACGACGAAGCGATCGTCCTCGTCAGTCGAAGAGCTAACGCGGCTTAGGACGATGCCGATTCAACGGCGCGGGCGTGGGCTCGCACCCCGAGCAGGGATACGACGGTGTGGCCGGCGGCGTCACGCACCGCTCCTCGCGACCGCGTCGCGGAAGGCGTCCCCTCGCGTGGTGGGAGGACGACCGATCAGGGTGTGAAGGTCGGCACTGTCGGTGTAGAGCTCGCCACGGGCGAGGCCGTCGTCGGCGTCGGCCACGGCCGCGGCCATTTCTGCAGGCAGTCCCGCGCCGACCAGAAGATCGGTGTAATCACTGACCGGCATGTCTTGGTA
>NZ_JBOGDD010000679.1:0-4765 GCF_050701675.1 Mycobacterium sp.
GTTCTCACCGAAT
The DNA here is from genome assembly GCF_050701675.1 of Mycobacterium sp. Classification (GTDB taxonomy): domain Bacteria; phylum Actinomycetota; class Actinomycetes; order Mycobacteriales; family Mycobacteriaceae; genus Mycobacterium. The sequence goes on from NZ_JBOGDD010000679.1 coordinate 14, forward strand.
CCGCACGCCAAGAGGCGGCGGTCGCCCAGGACCGCCTCGACGACGGGGAGCGACTGCCGCTGCTCGGCGTCCCGATCGCCATCAAGGATGACACCGACGTCGCGGGCGAGGTGACGACCTACGGCAGCAGCGCGCACGGTCCGGCCCGCACCGACGACGCCGAGGTGGTGCGACGACTGCGCGCCGCAGGTGCCGTCATCCTCGGCAAGACGTCGGTACCGGAGCTGATGATCTGGCCGTTCACCGAAACGTTGACGTTCGGCGCGACCCGCAACCCGTGGAACACCGACTTCGCGCCAGGCGGCAGTAGCGGTGGCAGCGCAGCGGCCATGGCCGCCGGGCTGGCCGCGTTGGCGCTCGGTTCCGACGGCATGGGGTCGATCCGGATCCCGTCGACGTGGGGCGGGCTGTTCGGAATCAAGCCGCAGCGCGACCGGGTGCCGCTGGCGCCTCATGACGGCGCGTGGTGCGGGTTGAGCGTCTACGGCCCGCTCACCAGGACCGTCGAGGACGCGGCGCTGTTCCTCGACGTCACCACCGCCCTGCCCGCACCGGCAGGCGGTTTCGTGGCCGCGGCGGCGCGGGCGCCGGGGCGGCTGCGGATCGCGTTGAGCACCAAGGTGCCGCCCTTGCTCACCGCGCGACTCGGCAAGTGGCAGCGCGCCGCGGTCCGGGAGGCGGGGGCACTGCTGCGCGAACTCGGGCACGACGTCATCGAGCGCGACCCCGACTATCCGCCGAGCGCGGTGTACGCCCACGCGTTGCCGCGCTACTTCCGAGGCGTGTACGACGATGCGCGGGCGTTACCGCGCCGCGAGCGCCTCGATCGTCGTACACGCGCATTCGCCAGGATCGGGGGCCTGGTTTCGGAGCGCCGGTTGGCGTCGATGCGCGAAGCGGAAGCCGACGTCACGGCCCGGGTCAACACGATCTTCGACGACGTGGACGTCGTCATCACGCCGGGCACGGCGACTGGACCGTCGCGCATCGGCGCCTACCAGCGTCGCGGCGCGATCTCCACGCTCGCATTGGTGGCGGCACGGGTGCCGTTCCAGGCCATGTTCAACGTGACGGGCCAACCCGCCGCGGTGGTGCCGTGGGGACTCGACGGCAACGGCATTCCGACGTCGATTCAGTTGGTGGGCAAGCCCTTCGATGAGGCGACACTGCTCTCGTTGAGTGCTCAGATCGAGTCGGCGCGACCGTGGGCGCAGCGGCGGCCGCCATTGAGTTAGGCGACTGGTCTAGTTGGCGAAACCGTAATTTCCCGGATCCGATGCGGCCCGCCAGCCGGCCCGCATCGGGGGTGTCACCAGCGCAGACGATCCGAACATCGCCGTGACCTCGTGCGACAGCTCCACCAGGGCGGTGATTCCGCTTTCGTTGTGCTTTCGTGGCAGGAATTCGCCAACCCGCGCGGCGCTCACGGCGCCGATCGGATACCGCTGTTCGTCCAGAATGACTGCCGCCCAACAGGTCACGCGGGGCGGTCGGCCGACGTGCACACCCGGACGCTCCTTCATGAGCGTCGACACCCCGACCTTGCGGGTGCGCTTGATATGGGCCATCACGGTGATCAGGTCCAACTCCTCGGGCTCCGATTGCCGCTCCTGTTCGATCAGCCGGAACATCTGGCTGTCGGGGAGTGCACCGAGGATGACCCGGCCCGTGGCGGACCCGGCGAATGGGACCACGTCACCGAGTTCGGGCAACACTTTGTGCTCGTGGTCGCCCTGTATGCGCATGTCGCACCGCATGGTGGCACCGCGGAAGAACGAGAAACCCATGGTGCAGTCGGTGCCCCGTCGGAATGCGGTGAGCCGGTCGAACAGTTCACCGCTCAGGTCCGCGACCGGGGCGATGTGTCCGGTCAGCGATTTCCATCGCCAACCTCGCCGATAGGTGGCGTCGGGGTTCTGCGCGACCCAACCGTCATGGCGCAGCGCGGTGACCAGCCGGTGCACCGTGCTCTTGGGCAGCTTCGTCTTCTCGGCGATCTCGCTGATCCGCATCGGCTCGCTGAGCTGTTCCATGACGACGAGGCCCTTGCCCAGCACGGCGATGTCGTCACTCAACGCGTCATGTCCTCATACCTCCGCCGCCAATACTGCCCCGTCCGTCGCGGGTGGGCAGGGCGTGTCGCGCGCCAGCTCAAGAAAATCGTTGGCGATCGCGTCCGCGCGGCTGGTCAGATCGCTTCCGGAGAGCACCTCGCCGAGTGTCACCAGAGCGTCCATCACCGGGGTTTCGACGCCAACCAATCTGCCGACCCTGGCCATCGGCGCGAGGTTGCCTGCCGCTTCGTGCGTGAGGTACCGGTGCTCGAAGGTGTGCGGGATGATCGCCTTCTGATAGGCGCGGAACGTGTTGACCCGGTCGCGGATACCCGAGCCGCTGATGCCCTCGTCGGCGTAGTAGGTGTCAAGCATGTCGGTGAAGGTGGGCAGTTCGCGGCCGAGCGCCCGCCCCAACGCCACCCGTTCGGCGTCGAGACGGCCGACGACGTCGCTGACGCCTGCACCGAACGTGTCGATGAAGAACCTGGACTCGACCCCGCGCTCGATCTCGGTCGCCCCCAGCACCATGGGCACCGGATGCACGATGGCGTTCATACTCGCCAGCCCCACCGAGACGATGTCGACGATACGAGCGGTGGGCACCACTGCGGCCGCCAGCGCCACCGTCTCCGCACCGGGCTCCGCGAGGTAGCCGCTGAGCAGACCCAGCTTCTCCGAGTTCACCACGACCGGCTCAACCGGCATGCCACCCCAGATGAAGGCACTGACCACGAGCACCTTCGCTGGGGCGAAACCGGTGCGCTGCGTGACGTCGAACGCGTCGACGACCCCCGCGGTGCCGCCTCCGACGACGATCAGCAGATCCACCGGGCCGGCGGCCAGAATCTGGGTGACACCGGAGTACAGGTCCTCGCCCTCGGCGGCCACCATCGCGACGCGGGCGTCCCCGTCGAGGTCGGACACATCCACCAGCTCGACAGTGCGGCGTGCTCCGAAGTGATCGACGTCGACGGTCCCGGCGGAGCGGCCCGCGATCGCGACTCGGAAGCCCCGCCCGGCCAGCACGAGTCCGGCGAAGTAGGAGTTGAGTTCGTTGGAGACGATGAGGACGTCGGTCATTGATGACCCTTTCGTGTCTGGGATCAGTGGTTCGTATGGATCAGTGGATGCGGGAGAAGAACGCCTGCGCGCGTTCGCTCTGCGGGTCGTTCATCACCTGTTCGGGCGCACCGCGCTCCACGATGCGGCCCTCGTCCATGTAGATGAGGGTGTCGGCGATCCGACGGGCGAACCGCATCTCGTGCGTGACGATCATCATCGTGGTGCCGCCGGCCGCCAGGTCGCGGATCACGTCGAACACCTCGTCGACGAGTTCGGGGTCGAGTGCGCTGGTCGGCTCGTCGAAGAGCATGATCTCCGGCTCCATCGCCAGCGCCCGCGCGATGGCGACACGCTGTTGTTGACCGCCGGACAACTGGCCCGGGTAACTGTCCTCCTTGCCGGAGAGTCCCACGCGATCAAGCAGTGCCGCGGCCCGCTCAGACACCTCGGTTCCGTTGTGCCCCAACACGAATCTTGGCCCCGATGCCACGTTCTCTAGGGCCGTCATGTGTGGAAAGAGGTTGAAGGACTGGAAGACCATGCCGAAGTAGCGACGCTGCCGCAGAATATCGTTCTTGGTGCGCCGCACCAGTCCCCGCGCGGTGCGCTCGGCGCCCAGGAGTTCGCCCTTGAATTCGATCTCCCCGGCCTCGACCGGCTCGAGCAGGTTCAGGCACCGGATCAGCGTGCTCTTGCCCGACCCCGACGATCCGACCAGGACGGCGACCTCGCCGAGGTTCAGGTCGACGTCGACGCCGTGCAGTGCGGTGAACTCGCCGAACCGCTTGACGACGGCTCGGGCCGTGAGGATCGGTGTGCCGGGCTCGGCGCTCGTGTCAGCGGGCATCTCAACGGGCATCGTCGAAACCCCTTCCGAAGCGACGCTCGAGCTGGCGCTGGCCGAGCAGAGCGACACTGGTCAACGCGAGGTACCAGATGACCGCCACCGTCAGCAAGGGGATGGTCTGGAAGTTCACCGAGTAGATCTGCTGGACCGTCGTCAGCAGTTCGACGTAGCCGATCACCGACACCAGCGAGGTGTTCTTGAACATCGTGATCAACTCGTTGGCCAGCGGCGGGATGACGACCCGGATGGCCTGCGGCATGACGACCCGCCGCAGCGCCGTCATCCGGCTCATGCCCAGCGCGCTGGCGGCCTCCCACTGTCCCTTCTGCACTGCCAGCAGACCGCCGCGGAAGATCTCGGCGCTGAAGCCGCCGAGGAAGAACGCAAGTCCGATGACTGCTGCACTCCAGCGCGACATCACGTCGTTCATCGGGATGTTGAACCACGGCTCCAGGAACGGCAACCCGATGTTGATCTCGGGTACGAGCGCACCGATGAAGAAGATGAAGAGCAGCATGACCAGGGTGGGAACGGCACGGACCAGCCAGATATACACTCCGCCAAACGCTTTGAGCACCTTGTTGCTGCTCATCCGGCAGGCCGCGACGACGACGCCGAACACCAGGCCGAGCAGGCTCGACACGATGGTGAGCTGGATGGTGTTCGCCAACCCGGCCAATACCCGCGGATGGAACATGTACTTGCCGACGATGGCCCATTCCCACCGCGGGTTGAACACGATGAACCGGACAGCCCCGATGGCCACCAGGGCGGCCAGCACGTACC
>NZ_JBOGDD010000680.1:0-3838 GCF_050701675.1 Mycobacterium sp.
GAGGAACTGAGTGCGGTCGACCAGTTGTTGCACCGCGGCGAGGCCAACCCGCGTACCCGCTCGGGGATCATGGGCGTCGAGTTGCTCGATGCGACACCCGACTGGGAGCGGTTCCGCACGCGCTTCGAGAACGCCTCCCGCAAGGTGCTCCGCCTCCGGCAGAAGGTCGTCATGCCGACCCTGCCGACCGCCGCGCCCCGGTGGGTGATCGATCCCGACTTCAACCTCGACTTTCACGTGCGGCGGGTCCGTGTGCCCGCGCCAGGCACGCTGCGCGAGGTGATGGACCTCGCCGAGATCGCCCAGCAGTCGCCGATGGACATCTCGCGACCGCTGTGGACGGCGACGCTCGTCGAAGGTCTCGCCGACGGCAAGGCCGCGACGATGCTGCATCACAGCCACGCGGTCACCGACGGAGTCGGTGCCATCGAAATGTTCGCCAACATCTACGACCTCGAACGTGACCCGCCGCCCGTCAAGGTGGCGCCGCTGCCGATCCCCGAGGACCTCTCGCCGAACGACCTGATGCGCGAGGGCATCAACAGGCTGCCGGGCGCGATCGCGGGCGGCATCCGCGGCGCGATCGGGGGCGCCGCGTACGCACTCGGCAAGGCGGTCCGCGATCCGGTCTCGGCAGTCGGTGGCGTCGTCAACTACGCCAGGTCCAGTGCGCGGGTGATGGGCCCGGTGGCCGAGCCGTCACCGTTGCTGCGCAGGCGCAGCCTGTCGTCGCGCACCGAGGCCATCGACATCAAGTTCAGCGACCTGCACAAGGCGTCGAAGGCGGCTGGCGGATCGATCAACGACGCCTACCTCGCCGGGCTGTGCGGGGCGCTGCGGCTCTACCACGAAGCCAAGGGTCTCCCCATCGCGACGTTGCCGATGGCGGTACCGGTCAACCTGCGTTCGGACGACGATCCCGCGGGCGGCAACCGCTTCGCCGGCGTCAACCTCGCGGCACCGGTCGGAGTCGTCGACCCGACGAAGCGCATCTTGAAGGTGCGCGCCCAGATGATGCGCAAACGCGAGGAGCGCGCGATCGACATGGTCGGCGCGATGGCGCCGTTGATCAGCCTCCTTCCCGATTCGCTTCTCGAGTCGGTGGCGGGGTCGGTGGTCAACTCCGACGTCCAGGCCAGCAACGTCCCCCTCTACCCGGGAGACACCTTCATCGCGGGTGCGAAAATATTGCGGCATTACGGAATTGGACCGCTGCCCGGCGTCGCCATGATGGTGGTCCTGGTGTCGCGCGCCGGATACTTCACCGTCACCACCCGCTACGACCGCGCGGCCATTGCCGATCAGGCGCTGTGGGCGCGGTGCCTAACGGCCGGCTTCGACGAGGTGCTCGCGCTAGGTGGCGACGGACGGTCAGTCCCGGCCTCGTTCACGCCCGAACCCATCGCTTCGCCCACTTCGGCCAATGGGAGTGCCCCGCAATGATTTCGCAGAACGGACAGACCACCCGCCGCGGCGACAACGTCATCCTGCGGCTGCCCGGGTCGGTCGCCGAGATCGAGGCCAGCCATTCAGGACCCGAGGTCGGGGCGTTCTTCGACCTCGACGGCACCCTGGTCGCCGGCTTCACCGGCGTGCTCATGACGCAGGACCGGTTGCGGCGCGGCCAGATGAGCGTCGGCGAGTTCATCGGCATGGTCCAGGCGGGGCTCAACCACCAACTCGGCCGCTCGGAGTTCGAGGACCTGATCGGCAAGGGCGCGCGGATGTTGCACGGCAACTCGATGAGCGACCTCGACGAGCTCGGGGAACGACTGTTCGTCCAGCACGTGCAGAGCCGCATCTACCCCGAGATGCGGGCGCTGGTGCGCGCCCATCAGGCACGCGGCCACACGGTCGTCCTGAGCTCGTCCGCACTCACCGTTCAGGTCGAACCCGTCGCCAGGTTCCTCGGCATCGACAACGTCCTGAGCAACGAGTTCGAGACCGACGACGACGGGCTGATCACCGGCGAGGTGAAGACCCCGATCATCTGGGGACCCGGCAAGGCGCGCGCGGTGCAGACCTTCTCGGCGAAGAACGGCGTCGATCTGGGCAAGAGTTACTTCTACGCCGACGGCGACGAGGATGTCGCGCTGATGTACCTCGTCGGCAATCCGCGGCCCACCAACCCCGCAGGCAAGCTCGAAGCCGTTGCGGTCAAGCGTGGTTGGCCGATCCTCAAGTTCACCAGCCGCAGCGGAAGCAGTCCCGTCGCACAGCTGCGCACCGCGGCGGGCATCGCCTCGCTGCTGCCCGCGGCAGCGGGTGCCATCGGGCTCGGCCTCCTGACGCGCAACCGCCGCACCGGCGTCAACTTCTTCACCTCGACGTGGAGCCGTCTTCTGATGACGTCGATCGGCATCGACCTGAACGTCAACGGTGAAGAGAACCTCACGGCCAAACGCCCGGCGGTCTTCCTGTTCAACCACCGCAACCAGGCCGACCCCTTCATTGCGGGCAGGCTCGTCAGCGACAACTTCACCTCGGTCGGCAAGAAGGAGCTCGAGAAGGACCCCCTGATGGGGACCATTGGAAAGGTGCTGGACGCGGCCTTCATCGACCGCGACGACCCCAAGGCGGCGGTCGAGAGCCTACGCAAGATGGAAGAGCTGGCCCGCAAGGGGATTTCGATCCTCATCGCGCCGGAGGGCACCCGCCTGGACACCACCGAGGTGGGGGAATTCAAGAAGGGGCCCTTCCGGATCGCCATGGCGACGGGCGTCCCGATCGTGCCGATCGTCATTCGCAACGCCGAGGTGATCGCCGAACGCAACTCGAGCACGTTCAATCCCGGCACCGTCGACGTCGCGGTGTTCCCGCCGATCTCCGTCGACGACTGGACCACCGAGAACCTGAACGAACGCATCGCGGAGGTCCGCCAGCTCTACCTCGATACGCTCAGGCACTGGCCGCAGGGCGCATTGCCCAGCGCGCCGCCGTACGACCATGACGCGAAGCCTGCCAAGAAAGCCCAAGCCAAGAAGGCTCCCGCGAAGAAGGTTCCGGCGAAGAAGGCTGCTGCCAAGAAGGCGCCCGCGAAGAAGGCGCCCGCGAAGAGCGCTGCCGCCGAGGCCAATCCGGCCAAGAAGGGGCGACCGTGAAGGTCAGCGCCGACGCCCTCCACAGTTTCACTCCCACTCACGACGCGTTGGTGCTGGCTTCGGTGGACTCGCCCGCCGAAGTCCAGTTGCTCGACGACTGGCTCGCCGCGCAGCGCCTGGCGCACCCCGACGCCCGCATCGAGGTCCTGCAACTCCCGGGCGACGAGGACCCGCCACCACCCGTCGTCGCGCGTCTCGTCGAATTGCTCGAGGTCGACGAGGACCGGTCCGTCGTTCCGGCCCGCGTCTTCTGGATTCCCGCCGGCCTGCCCACCCGCTCCAAGGTGGTGGCCTTCCTCGGTGGTCGCGACACCTACCGGCCGCCGAAGTTGTTGCAGCGCGGCATCTTGCGCAAGGACCCCGCCCGCGCGCGCGTGGTGGCCGGCGAGCCCGCGAAGGTGTCCGAGCTGCGGCAGAGCTGGAGCGACACCACGGTCGCCGAGAACCCTCGCGACTTCGCGCGGTTCGTCATGCGGAGGGCGGCACTCGCGATCGAACGCGTCGAACTGCGGCTGCTCGGCCCCGAGTACAAGTCGCCGCGATTGATCAAGCCGGAGATGCTGGCGTCGGCGCGTTTTCGCGAAGGGCTCGAGCAGATTCCCGGTGCGACACTGGATTCGGCCGGAGACATGCTCGACGAGCTTGCGACGGGCTGGAGCCGGTTCTCCGTCGACCTGATCCCCACGTTGGGGCGAGCGATCTTCAGCAGGGGTTTCGACCCGAACATCGACTATGAC
>NZ_JBOGDD010000681.1:0-14327 GCF_050701675.1 Mycobacterium sp.
GGGTAGTAGCCGCCGACCCGGACGATGGTGCCCTCCTCGCCGATCTGCTTGGCGAGGACGTCGACGGCCTTGCCGACCGCCTCGTACTCGTCGGGCATCAGGAAGGTGTTGTACTTGTCGCCATCGACGTCGCTGTGCCACGGCGTGTACCAGGCCGGTGAGTTCCACGCCGCCTGGAACAGCACGCCGTTGTCATTGGAATCGTGCGCGAGGGTCGGCAGCGCGCCTGGGTCGTTGAGTCCGACGAAGATCGCGGTGGTCTTCTGCGTCAGCAGCTGGTTGAACTGGTTGGACTGCACCGCCGCATCGTTCTTCCCGTCGAGCACCACGCTCTTGTAGCCGAGCTGGCTGGCGGCATCCTGGTACGCCTTCGCCCACTGAACCTGATAGTCGCCTGTCGACGACCAGTTCAGCAGCGCGAACTGACCGTCGGTGTAGGCGACCGCGCCGCCCTTGTTCACGTCGCGACGTCCCACCGCGGCCAACGCGCCGCCAGCAGCCAGCGCGGCACCGCTACCCGCCAACAACTTGACGAACTGCCGTCGCCCGAGGCCGTAGGTATCGAGGCGCTCGAGCAGCGAGTCCACCACGCGGCGCTCGTCGCCGCTGCCGTCTGGAGTCATCGCCCGTCCATCCCTCGTTGATAGTGCGGGCTGAACGTAGTTCTACTTCCTGGGATGTCCGAGCGTCTTACTCGTGCTGAGCAATACCCGGCCCGCGGAATCGGACGCACCGTGATCGAAACCATTGCGCCGAAGCACACTTCACCGCGACGCTGCCCGAATGCCTGCACCCCACCTTCACTTCTCGGCGTTCGTCATGAACACCACCTCGCACATCCTGCAGGGGGTGTGGCGTGAGCCGGAGGCAGGCCAGATCAACTTCAACTCACTCGAGCACTGGGTTCAGCTTGCGAAGGTCCTCGAGCGGGGACGGTTCGACTTCATCTTCTTCGCCGACGTGATCGGGCTGTACGGGGACTACAGCGGGTCCTACGAGAAGTACGTGCAGACCGGACTACAGATCCCGAGCAATGATCCGAGCGTCATCGCGTCGGCGATCGCCTACAACACAACCGATCTGGGGATCGCGATCACCAGTTCGGTGATTCAAGAGCATCCATTCAACTTCGCCCGCAAGATATCCACGCTCGACCACGCGTCAGACGGCCGGATCGCGTGGAACATCGTCACGAACGCACTCGCCAACGGGGCCCGCAATTTCGGCTATGACGAGTTGGAAGAACACGACGAGCGCTATCACTGGGCCGACGAGTACGTTGACGTGGCCTACAAGCTGTGGGAAGGCTCGTGGGACGACGGCGCCCTTCTGCAGGACCGGGATCGCGGGCTGCACGCTGACTACCGCAAGATCCACAAGATCCACCACTCCGGAAAGCGCTACAAGGTCGAAGGACCACATCTGGTGGCTCCGTCTCCGCAGCGCACACCGGTTCTGTTTCAAGCCGGATCATCGCCCGCCGGAAGGGATTTCGCCGCGCGCAATGCCGAGGCGCAGTTCATCATCACGCCAGGACCAGAGCAGGCTCGCCTCCTCATCGACGACACCCGCCGCCGCGTGGTGGCCGCCGGTCGCGCACCTGGCGACCTCAAGTTCTTTCAAGGCTTGCACTTCGTCATCGGCAGCACCGAGGAAGAGGCGGCACGCAAGGCCGACGAACTCGACGAGTCCATCGATCTCGACGGCATGGTGGCGCATCTATCCGGTGCGGTCGGTGTCGACTTCGGTGGCCATTCGCTGGATACGCCACTCGGAGACATCACCCACACCGATGGGGTCCGCAGCATCGTGCAGTGGGTGCAGGAATCCGTGTCGGGCCGCGACGCCACGGTGCGTGATCTCGGGCTGCTGCAAGGACGGAACTCGCGAGTGGTCGGCACACCGGAGACCATCGCCGATCGACTGGATCAATGGCGCAATGCGGGAGTGGACGGCATCAACGTCGTCAACGCCACCATCCCCGGGAGTTACGAAGAGTTCGTCGACCACGTGATCCCGGTCCTGCAGGACCGGGGACTGGCCCAGCGCGAATACTCCCCCGGCACGACGCGCGCCAAGCTGTTCGGCGCCGACCTGTTGACCGACCGTCATCCTGCTGCGCGGTACCGGGGTGCGTTCACGTCGGTCGAGGTCTAACGGGACCCGTGCCCGGAGCGCGTTGACGGCCATTCGGCACGTGTCATGGCAGACGAATGAGCAACTCACGGTTACAGCACCGCAGCCACGGGTAGATGCAGTGATGGCGTGAAGCCAGTCGCGCCCAGCCCAACGCAATGAAGGATCTCCCATGGTTGAAACATTCGTGCAATCGACCGACGATGTCGTGAGCTTTCTCATAGGACAGCACAACCTAATCAAGGACATGTTCGACGACGTCTTGTCCGCATCCACCGATAAGGCTCGCCAGAAGGCGTTCGTGGATCTGCGACAACTCCTGGCAGTGCACGAAACTGCCGAGGAGATGGTGGTTCATCCGCGCGCGCGGGGGCAGCTTAGCGATGGCGACAAGGTCGTCGATGCCCGATTGAAGGAGGAGCGCGACGCCAAGACGTGGTTGCAAGAGCTGGAGAAGTTTGACATCGGCTCGAAGGAATTCCTCAGCGGGCTCGAGCGGTTTCAGCAGGCCGTCGTCGATCACGCCGACCGTGAAGAGACCGAGGAATTCCCTCAGCTACACCGTGAAGTCAGCGCCGATGACCTGAAGCGGATGGCCAGTGCCGTGCGCGCGGCCGAAGCGATCGCGCCGACGCGTCCTCACCCCGGCGTCGAGTCGGCGAAGGCCAACTATGCGGTGGGACCATTCGCATCGATGCTCGACCGCGCGCGGGACGTCATCGAGAACGCTGTGCGGTAACGCTGCTCGCAGCTGCCACCACGCTCTTCGAACGAGGTTGAACAGGCGCCGCGCGATCGCGCGGGGCCTCGGGCCGATACTCCTAGCTCGGACGTAGCAGGAACTCGACCAACACGTGGGTGCTCAACGTCGGCAGGCACAGCAGGCCCGCCCGGGCCGACAGCCCATGGGCCTTGGCGTTCGACGCGTCGGACTCGAAGGCGCCCAGCACCGCCGCCTGCGGCGACAGGCCAAGGTCGGTAGCGATGCTCATCAATCGGTCGGCAACATCCTTGTCGTACACGCACAGCGCATCGCTGAAGCCCACGATCGGGCCGCCGATCTCCTCGTTGGTGGCGAACACCAGGAAGGCGTCGTTCAACGGGCGCTCGCCACTCTCGCGAAGCACGCGCACTTCCCTTCGATCGTCGAAGCATCAAACCAGTGCTGAAGACGTCAGTGTTTACCCCATAACGGACGGCCGAACCGACGATCCAGCCCAATCATCGAAGCTGGCGCCCCCACGGGCTTGCGGAAGCGATTAGTCGGGCAGTGCCGCGACGATCTGTTCCCTGGTGAAGGGCATGGTCCGCACCCGGACGCCGATGGCGTCGCATAGGGCATTTCCGATCGCGGCGGCGACGGGCCCCTGCGCGGTCTCACCGACGCCCAGCGGCGGATTCCCGTTGCCGTCCAACAACTCCACGTCGACCGTCGGCACCTCGGAGAACCGCAGGATCGGATAGGTCTCCCAGGTGTCACTGGTGACGGTCAGGTCGTTGAAGCGCACCCGCTCCTTCAGCGCCCAACTGGTCGCCTGGATCGCACCACCCTCGATCTGGTTCTCCGCGCCATCGGGATTGATCACCAGGCCGGCGTCGACCGCGATGAACAGCCTGCGTACCCGAACCTCGTCGACGGCCTCCACCTCTGCGACGACCGCGCAGTAGGAACTGGTGTTCTTGTAGCGCGCATAGCCGATCCCGCGACCCACCGAATCAGGGGCATCCCAGTTGGCCCAGCCCGAGTTTCGCACCACCGCCTCGATCACCGCGCGCCCCCTCGGGTCGCGCAGGTGCGCGAGCCGGTACTCGACCGGGTCGCGTCCGGCAGCGCTCGCGAGATCGTCCATGAACGATTCGATCGCGAACACGTTGGCGAATCCGCCGAGAGAGCGTAACGCCGACGTCCGCAACGGCATCACGGTCAGCCGGTGGTTCACCACGCGGTAGGCGGGAAATGCGTAGCCGGGAACCGAATTACGTCCGGCGCCCCCACCGTGTGCCAGCGAGGGTTCGCCCGCGGCTTCGATCTGCTCGCCGTCGGCGCGGTCGGTCGCCGCGAGCAGTCCGACGGCACGGGTGAATCCGGGCCTGGTGACGTGCCCATTGCCCCAGATGTCGTGCCGCCACGACAGCACTGCGCCGTCGGCGTCCACATCGGCAGCGATCCGGACCACCGCGGCCGGACCGTATGGTGCCCAACCCAGCTCGTCCTGTCGGGACCACACCACCTGAACCGGTCGACCAGGCACTGCCAAGGCGAGGAGTGCCGCGTCGAGCGCAACGTCGTCGGCGCCGTTGTGGCCGTAGCAACCCGAACCCTCGACGTGCCGGACGGTGATCCGATCCTCCGTCAGCTTCAGCGCGCGAGCGAGCTCGCGGCGCAGCAGATATACGCCCTGGCTGTGGGTCCACACGTCCAATCGCGTGCCCGTGCCAAACGCGGCGAGGGCCGTGGCGGTCGAGGGACCCATCGAGGCGTGCGCGAGATATGGCCGGTGATAGGTGGATTCGTAGGTGTTGGCCACCGTTTCGGTCACTTCGGTGGCAACCGTCTCGGCAAGGACGCTCAACTCGGCAGGCGCCGAGACGAGGTAGCCGGCCAGATCGTCCTCGTCGGGCAATGTCGGGTGTTCGTGCCACGTCGCGTCCGCACGCAGACGGTCCGCGGCAGCCAGGGCGACCTCTTCGCGCTCGGCGACCACACCGAGGAAGCCCCCGTCCCGCACCACCGCGATCACCCCCGCCAGGGCCGCCGTCGGCTCGGTGTCGACCTCCAAGAGATGCGCAGCCCGGGACGGGGGCCGCACTATCCGTCCGAACACCATTGCGGGCAGCGACAGGTCGTGCGCGAACCGTGGTCGGGCAGCGAGCTTGTCCGGTAGGTCGATCCTCGGCACGCTGGCACCGACCAGCCGGTAGGCGGATTCGGGCCTTGGCTCCACTGCGCCGGTCACTGGGCAGTCGAGGAGCCCGTCGTCGGACAGTTCCCAGTACGTCGTGGTCCGTCCGTCCGGTGCCGTGATGGTGCCGTCGTCGACCGTCAGGTCTTCCGGGGACACCTGAAAGCGGGCTGCGGCGACCCCCACGTAGATCGCGCGCGCCTTGGCGCCGACTTGGCGCAGGGCGGCGCCCGAATGCTGGATCGACAGACTTCCCGCGGTGTAGCCCTCATCCGGACTGGCACCGGTGGCGGCCGCCGTCAACCGCACCCGACCGACCTCGACGTCGAGTTCCTCGGCCGCGATCTGAGCCAACGCGGTGAGCACTCCTTGCCCGAGTTCGACCTTGCCGGAACGCACTTCGACGATGCCGGTGGGCAGGATACTCAGCCAGTCCCCCAACCGTGGATTCGCCTGCAGCGAGGGCGGGATCGACCGCTCGACGTCGTGAACGGTCACCGTTTGCCGTTCCGCATCTCCGCGGCGGCCGCCAGCACGGCGCGCACGATCCGATTGTGCGCCCCGCAGCGGCAGAGATTGCGGTCCAATGCGGCGCGCACGTCCGCCTCGCTCGGATCGTCGTCGGCCGCGAGCAGCGCTGCTGCGGCGATCACGATCCCGGAGATGCAGTAACCGCACTGCGCGGCCTGCGCGTCGAGGATCGACCGGGCCACTGGATGGAGACGCTCTGGTGTGCCAAGGCCCTCGACCGTGGTCACCTCCCGGCCCGCCACCGCCCACATGGGGGTGTCACACGAATATGCGGGTTGACCGTCGAGGAGCACGAAGCACGACCCGCACAGGCCGAGACCGCAGCCGAAACGGGTGCCCTTCAATCCCAGATGATTTCGCAGCACGTACAGCAGCGCGGTATCCGGTTCGGTACTGACGCGTTCGTGCCGCCCGTTCACCACCACGGTGGCTGCTGACGGCAAGGGGTCAGTCATTTCGCCTCCATGCCTCCCATCGTCCTCCTCGGCGTCGCAGTGAGCAGCGCGGCCTTGCCTACCCCGCCCCGATCGTGGATCTTCCCACTTCACGGATGCTTTCGAAGGCCGTAAACCGGCATCAGACGGCGCGGTCCGACCGGCCGTTTACACCCGACTCGAAACGCCTCACCCTGATTTTGGGATCCCAAAGCCTGGGCCCGCCTATCGAGGGGCTTCGTCGGCACGGTCGTGGTGGCCGACGGCACGGTCGAGGACCGCCGCGGCCACGGTCGATTCGTCGCGCGCGGTTCGACGTCGAGCAAGCCGTGAGCGGGGATCTTCCTCGATACCGATCCGGTTGTGCAGCTTGGTCATCCACCTGGGTGCCCACCAGTTCCACTCGCCCATGGTGTGCATGAACGCGGGTAGCAGGACCATCCGGACCAGGGTGGCGTCGACCAGGATTGCGAGTGTCAGGCCAAGCCCGAACATTCGCATGAACGACACCTGCGCGGCGATCAGCGCCGCAAACGAGATGGACATGACCACCGCTGCCGCCGTGACGACCCGGCCAGTACGCGCGATGCCGAGCGCGACGCTCTCGTCGTTGTCGGCGCGCGTCCTCCCCGACCTCAGCCAGAACTCGCGGATGCGCGAGACGAGGAACACCTCGTAGTCCATCGATAGCCCAAAGGCGATGCAGAACAACAGGACCGGGATGTTGGCGACGAGGATTCCCGTGGCCGTCGTTCCGAGCCCACCGAGGTGACCGTCCTGGAAGATCCACACCATCGCGCCGAACGCCGCGCTGAGCGAAAGCACGTTGAGCACCAGTGCCTTCAAGGGGATCATCACGCTGCCGGTGAGCAGGAACAGCACCGCGAACATGATCACCGCGATGAGCCCGAGGACCACGGGCAACCGTGAGGTGATGGCGTCGACGCTGTCCCGGTTGACCTGTGCGGTGCCCGCGAACAATACCTGGCGTCCGCCAGGCCCTTCCACTGCATGGAGGCGATCGAGCTGGGCTCCCGAGGATTCGGAGAACAGCGGAGCGGTGCTGTGCACCGTCAGCTGCGCACTGCCGCCGACGTCCTGAACGGGCGACACCCCCGCCACCTCGGGTACCCGAGCCAGATCCATCGTGTAGCGGTCGAACTCGGCCCTGGTGAGACCGCTGCTGTCGGGCACCACGATGGTGACGGCGGCCGCGGAGTCGTCGGGGAACTGCGTGCGCATCACGTCACCGGCCTCGTGCGCCGACGCATTCTGAGGCAGTACCCGGTCGTCGGGGAACCCCCACTTCACCCCGAGGAAGGGGGTGCCGAGAAACAGCAGCAGCGCGACGACCGCCAGTCCGGCGGGAAGCGCGTGCCGCATGACCATCTTGGTCCACCGGTACAGGACGTGCTCCTCGACGCCGCCCACGAGAGGTTCAGGCCGGTTGAGGATCCGCCGGAGCAGCCCGCGAATGTCCCACGCCTGCAGCCGATCACCTAGCAACACCAGCGCTGCGGGCGTGACGAACAGGGCGGCCACTGCGGCGAACGCGACGGTCGCCACTCCGGCGTAGGCGAACGACTTGAGGAACGCCATCGGGAACAGCACCATCACGGCCATCGACAGGGCCACGATCGTGGCCGAGAAGACCACCGTGCGCCCTGCCGTCACCATGGTCTGCACCAGCGCTTCATCACGATCCGCGCCGTCGGCCAGTTCGTCGCGGTAGCGGCTGATGATCAGCAGCGTGTAGTCGATGGCCAGAGCCAAACCCATTGCCGCGCTGAGGTTCAGCGCGAAGATCGAAACATCCGCGAAGTTGGTGACACCCCGAAGCACGGCGAGCGTACCCAGGATCGCCGTGCCGCCGACGGCGAGCGGAACCGCCGCGGCAAGCACCCCGCCGAAGACCCAGACGAGTACGACGAAGCTGATCGGGATGGCCAGTGACTCCATGAGCAGCAGGTCGCGCTGCGACTGCTCGGTGATCTCGACGTTCACCGTCGCGTCACCGCCGGCGCGCACCGTGACGCCGACCCTGTCGTGGACGAATCGGTCCGACAGATCCTTCGCGTACTGCTGCGTTCCGCTTTCGTCGCCTGTGATCCCGGCGACGATCAGCCCGGACCTGCCGTCCTTGCTGATCAACGCCGCCCGCTCGGGAGCCGGCGCGGTCCACGGCGACGTCACCGACGCGATGTGTGGAGAACGTACGAGGTCGTCGACAAGTTCGATACCGGTCGCAGTCGCCGCGACGCCATCGGCCCCGTCCGGAGCGGACACGACGATCACCAGCTTCACGTCGCCCGCGTCGAACTTGTCCGTCAGCAGACTCTGCGCCTTCGACGACTGGGACGACGGGTCCTCGAATCCGCAGGCGCACAGGCTCTTCGCCACCGGCACCCCGAAGATGGCGGCGGCCACCGCCACCAGTGCCGCCATCGCGAGCATCCGCCGCGGAGCGCAGAGAGCGAGCCGTGCGATGCGCTGCAGAAGGCCCCGCCCTGGCAGAGGGGCCTCGTCGGCCGCTGTGTGTCGGGGAGCCGGTCCGCTAGAACGCTCGATACCGCAAGTCACGGGATCACCCGACCCTCCGAGAGTCGCAAATCAACGTTCGGAGACTTTTGTCACCCGTTGATGACTTGAGAACATACGCCGAGGTGGTGACCTAGTCAACAGTCGCCGACATAGAGTTCTGGGATGGAGACACCACGTCCTCGCCATGCCGCTCAGACGCGCGCTGACATCCTCTCGGCGGCCCGGCAACGCTTCGCCGCAGAAGGATACGAACGCACCACCCTGCGCGCCATCGCGGCGGACGTCGGTGTTGACGCGGCGCTGGTGACCCGCTATTTCGGCAGCAAGCAGGACCTGTTCGCAACGGCCACGGAGTTCGTAATCGACCTTCCGGATCTCGCCGCGGCAGTCCCGGACGACATCCCTGGCATGCTGCTGCCCCGGTACTTCGCGGTGTGGGAGGACAACCACGCGTTCCTGGCGCTGCTGCGGGCGGCGGGCAGCAGCCGCGTCGCAGCGGACACGCTGAACCAGACGCTCGCCACGCACGTGGCGCCGGCGTTGCACGCCGTCACCCCGGACAATCACCGACAGCGGATCGCGATGACGGACGCCTTCGTCATCGGGCTTGCCATGACCAGATCCATCCTCGCCAACCCGTCGATGACGAGCCTCAGTCGCGAAGAACTCGCCGCGTGGGCCGCACCCGTGTTCCGGCAGCTGCTCGCGGACCCGGCGCCGTCGTAGCCGCGGGACCGCGAACCGACTAACGCAAGGAGAGTCGACGCGCGCCGGGCGGTAGGTTCGCGGGTATCGGGTACTACCGGTACTGGCAACGCAGCCGGGCATGGACGATCTCGGAGGTTCGACAGTGAAGTTGGCGCTCAGCGACGACGAAGCCGCTTTCCGCGATGAGTTACGGGAGTTCTTCACCACGAAGGTCCCAGCCGACATTCGCCAGCGGGTGCGCGACGGTGAGCTGCGGTACCCCGACGACGTGGTCACGGCCCAGCGGGTCTTGAACGAACGCGGGCTGGCCGTCCCAAACTGGCCGGTGGAATGGGGTGGCAAGGACTGGTCACCGCTGCAACGCCAGATCTGGGCCGACGAGCTGCGTCTCGCGTGTGTGCCCGAACCCCTGGCGTTCAACGCCAGCATGGTCGGTCCGGTGATCGCTCGCTTCGGATCGCAGCAGCTCAAGGAGCGGTTCCTGCCGGCGACCGCCAACCTCGACATCTGGTGGTGCCAGGGCTTCTCCGAACCGGAGGCCGGATCGGACCTGGCATCGCTACGCACCACCGCGGTCCGCGACGGCGATTCCTACGTGATCAACGGGCAGAAGACGTGGACCACGCTGGGTCAGCACGCGGATTGGATCTTCCTGCTCGCGCGTACCGACCCGAATGCCCCCAAGCGTCAAGCCGGCATCTCGTTCCTGCTGGCCGAGATGTCGACGCCGGGCATCACGCTGCGCCCCATCAAGCTGATCGACGGTGGTTACGAGGTCAACGAGGTCTTCTTCGAAGACGTCCGCGTCCCCGCCGATCAACTGGTGGGCGAGGAGAACAGCGGCTGGACCTACGCCAAGTTCCTGTTGAGCAACGAGCGCACCGGCATCGCCAGGATCGGTACCACCAAGGTCTGGCTGTCGCAGGTCAAGGAACACGCCGCGAACACGGCGACCGAACGGGGAACGCTTCTCGAGGACCCGCTGTTCGCCGCCCGCGTAGCCGAAGCGGAGAACGAACTACTTGCCCTTGAACTCACGCAGCTGCGGGTCAGTGGTTCCGAGGCAGACGGCAAGCCCAACCCGGCCTCCTCGATCCTGAAATTGAAGGGCAGCCAGCTTCAGCAGACGGTCACCGAGCTTCTGGTCGACGTCGCGGGCCCCGACGCGTTGCCGTTCGATGCCGGTGGCGACATCGGCTCGCCGCCATGGGCGCAGCTCGCCGCGCCGAAGTACCTCAACTATCGCAAGACCTCGATCTACGGCGGCACCAACGAAGTGCAACGCACCATCGTCGCCTCGACCATTCTCGGATTGTGAGGACGCCATGGACTTCGACCTGAGTGACGAACAGAGCCTGCTGCGTGACGTCACCCGCGAGGTGCTCACGGGCACGTACGACGTCGAGACCCGCCTCAATGTCACGGACACCGATCTCGGCTGGAGTCGTGACGTCTGGTCGCAGCTGGCCGAGATCGGCATCCTGGGCCTCGGTTTCGATCCGGAAGAGGCCGGCCAGATCGAGCTGATGGTCGTGCTCACCGAGATCGGGCGGCGTCTCGCACCCGAGCCCGTCGCGCAGGCGGCGCTGATCCCCGGCGGTTTGATCGCCGAACTCGGCGACGACGAACAGCGGCGGTTGCTCGACGACGTCGCGGGAGGCGCGACGTTGCTTGCGTTGGCACATCAGGAGCCAGGTATGCGTGGGGTGTCGACGCGCGTCGCCACACGTGCTGAGCGACAAGGTGATTCGTGGACGGTCACCGGCATCAAGAACCCGGTGCTCTCCGGTGACTGCGCGGACGTGTTCGTCGTGAGTGCGGCACCGACCCCCCAGGGCGAGCGAAGCGACGGGAGTACCGATGGCGGAGTTGGGCTGTTCCTGGTACGGGCCGATGCCGTGAGTCGGCGCCCCTTCCGGACGTTCGATGGGCAGCGCGCCGCACAGTTGACGCTGGACTCGGTCGCGGCGCAGCCGCTGGGCACCGGCGGCGACGCCGCGACTCATCTGCAGAACGCACTGATCCGCCACCAGTCGGCGCTGTGCGCCGAAGCGGTCGGCGCCATGGAGGAGGCACTTCGGCTGACCACCGAATACCTCAGGAGTCGCAAGCAATTCGGCGTGCCGCTCAGTAACTTCCAGACGCTGACCCAGCGTGCCGCCGACATGTACGTCTCAATGGAACTGGCGCGCAGCATGAACTTCTACGCCGCCATGTCGATCGCCGACGGGATCTTCGACCCCGTCGTCGCCGCCAGGGCCAAGCTCCAAATCAGCCGATCGGGTCGCCACATCGCCCAGGAGGCGATCCAACTTCACGGCGGTATCGGCGTCACCGCCGAGTATCCGGTGGGTCACTACGCCGCCCGGCTCACCGCGATCGACCAGACGCTGGGCTCGGCCGACGATCAGCTGCACACGCTCGTCGATGTCCTCGGGTCCTACGGGACCGTCTCTTTGTAGGCCGCCGACCGGGCTTGACTAGGAAGGTTATATTGTCCTGACAAAGTCGCCAGGGCGAGATTCGCCGACCGGTGCACCAGGGAGGCATCGTGAGAATCGGGCTTGTGGGTTACGGAGTCGGCGGTCGCTATTTCCACGCGCCGTTCATCCTGGCGGCCGACGGATGTGAACTGGTCGGCGTGGTCACGCGATCGCCGCAGCGGGTGGCTGAGGCGAATCGGGATCTCCCCGTCGTGCCGGTGTTCGGGTCGCTCGGCGATCTTCTGGATGCGGGCGTTGACGCGGTCACGATCACCACGCCGCCGCAGACCCGGCGTGAACTCGTGTTGGAGGCGATCGGGCGTGGCGTCCACGTCATTGCCGACAAGCCCTTCGCCCCCACCGCTGGCGCCGGCCGGGACCTCGTCGACGCAGCCGAAGCGGCCGGAGTCCTGTTGAGCGTGTTCCACAATCGTCGCTGGGACACCGACATCACCACGCTTCGCGGGGTTCTCGACGCCGGCAAGCTGGGCGACGTCTGGCGACTGGATTCGCGATTCGATCTGGATCAGCCGCAGACCCTGGAGGCCGGGCCCGACGGCGGACTCCTGCGGGATCTGGGCAGCCATCTGGTGGACCAGGCGTTGTGGTTGCTCGGACCGGCGCGGCTGGTGTCGGCGAATCTGGACTGGGTGGAACTCTCCGAAGGTCGCACGGACGCCGGCTTCGTCATCACCATCACCCATGCGACCGGTGCCCACTCGCACATCTCGTCAAGCAAGCTGAATCGACTCGAGTCCAGGGAACTGCGAGTGTTCGGCTCGCTCGGCAGTTACGTCTCATCGCAGACCGACGTGCAGGCGCAGGCCATCTTCGCAGGGGCACGCCCGCTCGACGACCTGGCCGGCTGGGGTTACGAGGCGCCGGAGCGCTGGGGCACGCTGTCGACCGCCGACGGGACCGAACGGGTGCCGTCGGCGCAGGGCTCGTACGCGGACTACTACGCCCGCTTCGCCGCGGCGGTGTCCGGTACCGGTCCTCAACCGGTACCCGGAGCCGAGGCGGTGGGCACGCTTGCCGTTCTGGATGCCGCGCGGGTCAGTGCCGCCGACGGCACCACCGTCGCGGTCTAGGTGACGGCGCGGGATCGATCGCGGTGGTCCGGCCGCGCTACCTGCCGGTGCGCTCGCGGTGCTTGCACCCTGGCCAACAGCAGGGCCGACGCTGCCCCTCCTCGAGTTCTTCCTGAGTGCGGCGGATCCGGCGCTTTCGCGTCGCCTCCTGCTTGGCGTCCTCGACCCAGCAGATGAACTCGTTGCGCGCCAAGGGCGTGATGTCCTTCCACGCCGCCAGCGCCGTGCCGTTGGCGAGCAACTCCCCACGCAGGTCCGAGGGCAACTCGTGCACGACGCCGCCAGGCACTTGCTCGCTGCTCATGACGTCACGGTAATCCAGTCCGCTCCGTCAACGTCGGGCGACTCGAACGAAATTGGACCGCCAGGCGCAAACTCGGGACAAGATCGGTGGATGCGCTTCGGCACCTTCATGGCTCCCTTCCACCCGCCCGGGCAGAACCCGACGCTCGCCATCGAGCGGGACCTCGACCTGATCGTGGCGATGGACCGCCTCGGATTCGACGAGGCGTGGATAGGCGAGCACCACTCGGCCGGTTTCGAGATCATCGCGTCTCCCGAGGTCGTCATCGGCGTCGCCGCGGAACGCACCAAACACATCAAACTGGGGACGGGCGTCAGCTCACTGCCGTATCACAATCCCTTGCTGCTGGCGGATCGCATGGTGCTGCTCGATCACCTCACCCGCGGCCGCGCCATGCTCGGCTGCGGCCCAGGCCAGCTCACGTCGGACGCACACATGCTCGGCATCCCCGCCGACGAGCAACGGCCGCGCATGGAGCAGTGCCTCGACGCGATCATGCGCCTGCTACGCGGCGAGACCGTCACCATGCACACCGACGGGTTCACCCTGCAGGACGCACGCCTGCAGCTAAAGCCGTACAGCGACCCGTGTTTCGACGTCGCGGTTGCGGCATCCTTCTCCCCCACCGGGCCGCGCGGTGCGGGCAAGCACGGCATCGGCATGTTGTCGATCGCAGCCACCGCGAAGCAGGGCATGGACCTCCTCGCCCAACACTGGGCGACGTGGGAGGAGGTCGCACTCGAGCACGGCCACGTCGCCGATCGCTCGAAGTGGCGGCTCGTCGGCCCGATGCACCTCGCCGACACCCGCGAGCAGGCCGAGCGCGACGTCGAGCACGGCATCGCCGAGTTCTCGCGCTACTTCGCGCACATCCTTCCCGCGGGCCCGGTGCAGGGTGACACCCCGGCCGAGATCATCGCCAACAACCGCGAGTCCGGCTTCGCGGTGATCGGCACGCCGGAGGACGCGGTGGCCAAGATCTCCGAGCTCGTCGAGGCAAGCAACGGCGGCTTCGGCGCATTCCTTCTCTTCGATCACGACTGGGCCCCGCCCGCCGCGAAGTCGCACAGTTACGAGCTCTTCGCGCAATACGTGATGCCGCATTTCACCGGTCAGGTCTCGGGACCGGAAGCATCGTATGAGTGGGTCGTCGGCAGCGGCACCGAGTTCGTCGACCAGGCTGCGCGTGCGATCGG
>NZ_JBOGDD010000682.1:0-4770 GCF_050701675.1 Mycobacterium sp.
GAGGTGATGGTGCCGCGCACCGAGATGGTGTGGATCGAAAGTGACAAGACGGCTGGTCAAGCCACCTCTCTTGCCGTGCGCAGCGGGCATTCCCGGATGCCGGTGGTCGGCGACAACGTCGACGACATCATCGGCGTGGTCTATCTCAAGGACCTGGTCCAGCAGACGTACTCGTCGACCAACGGTGGCATCGACACCAGGGTGGGCGAGGTCATGCGGCCGCCCGTGTTCGTGCCGGACTCCAAGCCCCTGGACGCCCTGCTGCGGGAAATGCAGAGGGACCGCAACCACATGGCCCTGCTCGTCGACGAATACGGCGCGATCGCGGGTCTGGTCACCATCGAGGACGTACTGGAGGAGATCGTCGGAGAGATCGCCGACGAGTACGACACCGACGAGGTCGCACCCGTAGAAGACTTGGGCGAGAAGCGTTTTCGAGTGTCTGCGCGGCTGCCGCTCGAGGATCTCGCCGAACTGTACGAGCTGGAACTCGACGACGATCTGGACGTCGACACCGTCGGCGGGTTGCTCGCCCACGAACTGGGTCGGGTACCGCTGCCCGGCGTCGAGGTCACCTGGGATTCCTTGCGCCTGCGTGCCGAAGGCGGTGCCGACCACCGCGGCCGGGTGCGCGTCGGCACCGTACTCGTCAGACCGACCGAACCGCAGGAGGAGGGCCAATCATGAGCTTGGACGCCGATGATGCCAAGTTGGTGGTGCTCGCCCGTGGCGCCATGGGGCGCGCCGAGGCCGGCAGCGGCGCCGCGGTGCGTGATCTGGACGGGCGGACCTACGTCGGCGCGCCGGTGACGCTCGATGCCCTGACGTTGACGGCATTACAGGCGGCGGTGGCAGCCGCGGTGTCCAGTGGCGCGACGGGTCTGGAGGCTGCCGTCCTGGTGGCGGGCTCGGGCGACGACGCAGGTGTCGCCGCGGTCATCGAGCTGACGGCCGAGGCCGCGGTCATCGTCACCGACCGGGCGGGGAATCCGTTGTGACCGAGTTTCGTTCGGGCTTCGTCTGCTTCGTGGGCCGACCCAATACGGGCAAGTCGACACTGACCAACGCGCTTGTCGGCGCCAAGGTCGCGATCACGTCGAACCGTCCGCAGACCACCCGTCACACCATCCGCGGCATCGTGCACCGCGACGACTTCCAGATCATCCTCGTCGACACCCCCGGGCTGCACCGGCCGCGCACTCTGCTCGGCGAGCGGCTCAACGAGCTGGTGAAGGCCACGTACTCGCAGGTCGACGTCATCGGGCTCTGCATCCCCGCCGACGAGACCATCGGCCCAGGTGACCGATGGATCTACGAGCAGATCCGTGCCGTCGCGCCGCACACCACGCTGATCGTCGTCGTGACCAAGATCGACAAGGTCTCCAAGGAGAAGGTCGCGGCTCAGCTGATGGCCGCGAACGAGCTGACGGGTGGCTCGACGGAGATCGTGCCGGTGTCGGCCACCACCGGCAACCAGGTCGATCTCCTCACGGGCGTACTGGCCGGGCAGCTGCCACCTGGCCCGGCGTTCTATCCCGACGGTGAGCTGACCGACGAGCCGGAGGAAACCCTCATGGCCGAGCTGATCCGCGAGGCCGCGCTCGAAGGGGTGCGCGACGAGCTGCCGCACTCGCTGGCCGTCGTCATCGACGAGGTGGAACCACACGAGGGCCGTGACGACCTCATCGACGTCCACGCGATCCTCTACGTCGAGCGCGACTCGCAAAAGGGAATCATCATTGGCAAGGGTGGCGCCCGGCTGCGAGAGGTTGGCACCGCCGCGCGTCTTCAGATCGAGACGCTACTCGGCACCAAGGTGTACCTGGACCTGCGGGTCAAGATCGCGAAGAACTGGCAGCGCGACCCCAAACAGCTTGGCAGGCTTGGCTTCTAGCGTTCAGCCGGGCTGGCCGCGGGACATTACGCGTCGGGCACGTCCCACCAAATCTCCGGCTGATCGGCCACCCAGGCGCCGACCGCTTCGAGTGCGGCAGCCAGCGAGATCAGCAGCGGTTCGCTGTTCGCGGGCCCCATCAATTGCACCCCGATCGGGAGGCCATCGGAGGTGAAGCCAGCGGGAATGTTGATCGACGGCCAGCCGAGAAGGTTCCAGGGCCAGGTCACTGGGCACGCCCGGATCATCGCGCGGTCCGTGGACAACCCGCCGCGCCGGTCGAAGTCGTCGATTCTGGGGGGCGGCAGCGCCGTCGTCGGGGCCAGGATCACGTCGGCGAGATTGAAGATCCAGCCGATGCGGCGTTGGGATTCGGCCTCGCGAATGCGGGCGTCGCGCAGGATCTTCTCCGACAGGATCCGGCCCATCCGCATATTGCTCGTGGTGCGCTTGTCGAACGTCACGTGGGGGCCGAGTCGGTCGGCCCAGTCCAACAGCCCCGACGTCGAACGGGACAGGAAGTTCCACGACGCCCGCAGGTCGTAGTTGGGATCGGCGGCCCGCACCGTGTGCCCGAGGTCCTCGAGCTGCCCCGCGATGCGCTTCATCGCGGCCAGGATCTCGGGGTGCAGCTTGGCGCGGAATCCCGTGAAGGGGAACTTGGTCGACATCGCCACCGTGAGCGGACCAGGCGCCTGGCTGACGTAATCGGCGACCTTGACCGCCTCGGGCTTGTGGAGATCTCCTTCGGCGTTGCCAGAGGCGGCGTCGAGCACCAGGGCCGCATCGGTGACCGTGCGAGCCAGCACACCGTTGACGGTGATTCCGTTGAAGGCCTCCGGTAGCGGCCACGTCGAGATGCGGCCGCGCTGTGGCTTGATGCCGACCAGGTGGGTCCATGCGGCGGGAATGCGGACGCTTCCCGCCCCGTCGGAGCCGATGGCGGCCGTCACCAACCCGGCGGCTACCGCCGCTGCGCTCCCGCCAGAGGATCCGCCGGGGGTGTGATCCGCCGACCATGGGTTGCGGGTATGCCCGAAGGCAGGCCCGCTGGTGAACGGCCACTGACCCAGTTCGCACGTGTTGGTCTTTCCGACGATCACGGCGCCTGCGGCGCGCAGCCTGCGCACCACCTCGGCGTCCGCGGCGGCCGGTTGGACGTCACCCGACGTGCCGAACCGGGTGGGAACGCCCGCGACGTCGACGTCGTCCTTGACCGCGATGGGGATGCCCAAGAGCGGAAGGCGTGAAAGATCGCCGCCCGCAGCGCGTTTGCGATCGGCCTCGGCTGCATCGACGAGGGCCTGCTCGGTCAGCACGACGCGGAAGGCGTTGAGGGTGGACTGACTGGCGTCGATCCGCCGCAGGGACTGAGTCACCAATTCGGTGGACGTGACCCGCCCGCTGGCGAGTCGGTACAACAGTTGAGTGAGGGTGGGCAGGTGGGGACGCTTGGTGGAGGTGCGGTTGTTGGACGTGCTGTCAGCCATTGAAAACGAGAATATCCGGCCGAGCCTCAACGTCGTCGTCGGTGGGAGGTGGGAGACTGTGTCGATGCGGTTGTACCGGGATCGGGCTGTCGTGCTGCGCCAGCACAAGCTCGGCGAGGCCGACCGGATCGTGACCCTGCTGACCCTCGAGCACGGCGTGGTCCGTGCGGTCGCCAAGGGGGTGCGCCGCACCCGCAGCAAGTTCGGGGCCAGGCTCGAGCCGTTCGCGCACATCGACGTTCAGCTGTACCCGGGACGAAACCTCGACGTCGTCACACAGGTCCAGGCGATCGACGCGTTCGCCAGCGACATCGTCAGTGACTACGGCCGCTACACCTGCGGGTGCGCCGTGCTGGAGACGGCCGAGCGACTGGCCGGTGAGGAGCACGCCCCGTCGCCGGCACTGCACCGGCTCACCGTCGCGGCGTTGCGCGCAGTGGCCGACGGTGCGCGGGCCCGTGAACTGGTGCTCGACTCGTACCTCTTGCGGGCCATGGGGGTCGCCGGATGGGCTCCTGCGCTCACCGAATGCGCGCGTTGCGCGGCGCCGGGTCCGCACCGGGCGTTCCACGTCGCGGCGGGCGGAAGCGTGTGCATGCACTGCAGGCCGTCGGGGTCGGTGACGCCGCCGCAGGGTGTGTTGGACCTGATGTCGGCCCTGCACGACGGGGACTGGCCCGCCGCCGAGGCGTCCACGTCGTCGCACCGCAGCCAGGCCAGCGGACTGGTGGCCGCGCACCTGCAGTGGCATCTCGAGCGCCAACTGCGGACATTGCCGCTAGTGGAGCGTGTCTATCGGGTCGATCGCACGGTCGCCGAACGACGAGTTGCCCTGTTCGGGCAGGATGAGGTCCATGGCTACGACAAGGGGCAGGGGCAAGAAGACTTACCCCCAGCTGCCTCAGGCGCCTGACGGCTATCCGACGTTCCCGGACAAGTCGATGTGGCCGGTGGTGTTCCCCGAACTGCCACCCGAGACCAACGGCCGGTTCTCCCGCCCGCCACAGCACACGTCGAAGGAATCGGCGCCGCTGATCCCCGCAGGTCAGGTGCCCAATCACGTGGCGGTCGTGATGGACGGCAACGGCCGCTGGGCCACCCAGCGCGGCCTCGGCCGCACCGATGGCCACAAGATGGGCGAGGCGGTGCTGATCGACATCACCTGCGGCGCCATCGAAATCGGCATCAAGCACCTCACGGTCTACGCATTCTCCACGGAGAACTGGAAGCGCAGTGCCGAGGAGGTGCGCTTCCTGATGGGCTTCAACCGCGACGTGGTGCGCCGCCGTCGGGAGAACCTCAACGCGATGGGCGTGCGCATGCGATGGGTCGGGTCGCGACCCCGGATGTGGAGCAGCGTCATCAAGGAGTTCGACATCGCCGAGA
>NZ_JBOGDD010000683.1:0-11803 GCF_050701675.1 Mycobacterium sp.
TGGTAACCCTCACCCGATAGGCCGCCGCTGGATCTGGTCGATCAAAAAGCATCCTGACCTGGGGGCCGTGGGTTGGGTGGCACGACGGCTTTCGCGCAGAAGGGTGCTCCCGGGTCGAGGTCGAGAAGGGCGGCGTCCGAGTCCGACGCGAGGACGGCGTCCGATGATCGATGCCATGTCCGATGAGGCACGGCGCGTAGATCGAAGCGGACTCGGGATCGAACCATCGTCATCAACGGCCGGAAGCCACAGGCATTGAGATCGGCCAACGGCAATTTCGCGAAAGCGCATGCGCAAGCGCTTGCCTGGCCCCTAGGCTCATGCAGATCACGCGGCGTGATCGGCGTCGCATCGCGGACAAGGGAGTCCACATGCTCGGAAATCGCAGCAGAAGCACGCACGTGGTCGGGGCGTTTCTCATGGCAGGCTCACTGATTTTCGGGCTGACCGCCTGCGGTGGATCGAGTTCGGACAGCGTCAAGGTCGGACTGATCACCAAGACTGATTCGAACCCATACTTCGTGAAGTTGCGTGAGGCCGCCCAGGCACAGGCCGATAAGGACGGCGCCAAGCTGATCGCCCTGGCTGGTGCGTTCGACGGTGACAACGAGGGCCAGGTGGCGGCCATCGAGAACATGGTCGGCCAGGGCGTGAAGGGCATCCTGATCACCCCGAACTCCTCCACCGGAGTCCTCGACTCGATCAAGAAGGCGCGCGACGCCGGCGTCGTCGTGATCGCCCTCGACACCGCGACCGACCCCGAAGACGCCGTCGACGCCACGTTCGCCACCGACAACAAGGCCGCGGGCGTCAGCCAGGGCAAATGGGTGAAGGCCGCACTCGGCGCCGCAGCTCCGCAGGTCGTGATGCTGGACGGAACCCCCGGCGGAACCGTCGACACCTTCCGTCATGACGGATTCCTCGAGGGCTTCGGTATCACGAACGACTCGCCGGAGATCGTCGGCCAGGAGAACACCAACGGCGACCAGACCAAGGCGCAGACCGCCATGGAGAACATTCTCCAGCGCGCTCCGGGTATCAATGCGCTCTACACCATCAACGAACCTGCAGCCGCCGGTGCGTATCAGGCGATCCAGTCCGCCAACCGCGCAGCCCAGATCACCATCGGCTCGATCGACGGCAGCTGCACGGGCATCGCGGACGTGAAGGCCGGGAAGATCGGCGCAACGGTGTTGCAATTCCCCGCGAAGATGGCCGAGCAGGGCGTGCAGGCCGTAGTCAAGTTCGCCAAGGACGGAAGCAAGCCAAGCGGATTCAACGACACCGGCTCGCAGCTCGTCACGGACAAGCCCGTGCCCGGACTCGAGTCGCAGGACACCGCATGGGGCGAAAAGAACTGCTGGGGCTCAGCTAGCAAATGACCACTGGCGTACCCGCGACAGCGACGCCACCGGTGGCGAGCCGATTCAACGTGGGGAACATCCTGCGTGAACCGTTACTCGGTCCGCTGGTGGCACTCGTCATCGCAATCATCATCTTCAGCTCGATCGCGGATTCGTTCCTCAACCCGCAGAACGTGTCGCTCATCCTTCAACAGTCGGTGGTCGTCGGCATTCTCGCCGTGGGCCAGACGTTGATCATCCTCACCTCCGGCATCGATCTGTCCATCGGCGCGGTTGCCGTCTTCGGAACCATCGTGATGGCGCAGAGTGCGGGCGCCAACGGACCGGTCGTGGCGCTCGGGTCAACGCTCCTGGTGTGCGTGGTGTTCGGTGCGATCAACGGCGGCCTTGTCACGATCCTGCGATTGCCACCGTTCATCGTCACGCTGGGAACGTTCACCGCGATACTGGCGGGCACCCGCCTGCTCGCGGGCTCCGAGACCTACCGTGTGGAGCCAGGGCCACTCACCTTTCTGGGCACGTCCTTTCGCATCGGCTCGTTCTCGACGACGTTCGGCGTGGTCGCGATGCTCCTGGTCTACCTGGTGATGTGGTACGCGCTATCCCAAACGTCCTGGGGCAAGCACATTTACGCGGTCGGTGGTAACCCACAGGCGTCGAATCTGTCGGGCATCAAGTCCGGGCGGGTGCTGCTCTCCGTCTACATCGTGACGGGTGTGATCGCAGCCATCGCCGCGTGGGCTGCTCTCGGCCGAATCCCGAATGCCGACCCGAACGCATACCAGAACGCCAATCTCGAGACGATCACCGCGGTGGTCATCGGCGGAACCAGTTTGTTCGGTGGGCGCGGCGGCGTCGGCGGAACACTGGTGGGCACGTTGATCGTCGGCGTTCTCCGCAACGGCCTCACCCAGGCCGGCGTCGACAGTCTCTACCAGAACATCGCGACCGGAATTCTCGTGATCGTCGCCGTGGCGGTGGACCAATTCACGCGCAGGAGATCACAATGACGATCGGGACGAGCGGCGCACCCGTTCTCGAAGCGCACGGCCTCGTCAAGAAGTACGGCAACGTGACGGCGATCAACGGGGCCGACTTCGAGCTCCGCGAGGGCGAGGTCCTCGCGGTCATCGGTGACAACGGCGCCGGGAAGTCCAGCCTCATCAAGGCTTTGGCCGGCGCGGTGATCCCGGACTCGGGTGAGATCCTGATGAACGGAACACGCGTATCCTTCAAGAACACTCGAGACGCCAGAGCAGCCGGAATCGAAACGGTGTACCAGGATCTCGCGGTGGTACCGGCTCTCGACATCGCGTCGAATCTGTACCTCGGACGCGAGGTACGGCGAAAGGGCATCGCGGGCAGCCTGTTCCGCCGACTGGACATGCCGCGAATGCGCCAGGAGGCGACGCGGCACCTCGCGGACCTGAAGATCGGCATCAAGTCCGTGAACCAGACCGTGGAGACGTTGTCCGGTGGGCAACGTCAGGGGGTCGCGGTGGCGCGGGCTGCCGCGTTCGGCCGCGGCGTGATCATCATGGACGAGCCGACTGCTGCTCTCGGCGTTCGGGAGTCGGGACAGGTCATCGACTTGATCCGGTCGATCCGCGACCGCGGTATTCCCGTGGTGCTCATCAGCCACGACATGCCGCACGTGTTCGAGGTGGCCGACCGGATTCACATCCACCGGCTCGGGCAACGTGCGGGCGTCGTCGATCCGAAGAAGCGCTCGATGTCCGAGGTCGTCGCGCTCATGACCGGTGCGGAGGAGCCGACCGATGAGGAACGCGCCGGTCTCTGAGAAGGCTCCGGTCGGGGTCTTCGTCGGGTTGGCGACTCTCGACGTGATTCACCGCATCGCGAAACCGCCTGCGGTGAACCAGAAGATCACGTCTATCGCTCAGTTCGTTGCTGCCGGCGGACCGGCCGCGAACGCGGCCGTCACCTTCGCAGCACTGGGCGGCGACGCGATCCTCGTGACCGCTCTCGGCGACGATCCGGTCGCCGAATTGATCCGAGCCGACCTCGCTGCGTACGGCGTCGGCGTCGTCGACGCGGCGGCAGGCACCACCAGGGCGGTGCCCGTCTCCGCTGTGTCGGTCGTCGAATCTACGGGTGACCGATCGGTCGTCTCGCTCGACGCCGTGAACTCCGACGCGTCGCCACCGGAAGACCTCGGTGATCTGGTGGCGGATGCCGACGTGGTGCTCGTCGACGGGCACCACCCCCTGATCGCCCGTGCTGCCGTTCGACATGCGGCAGCACGGGTTATCACACTCGTCGTCGACGCCGGCCGATGGAAACCGGTGATGAGCGACATCGTTCCGTACGCGACGGACATGGTGTGCTCCAACGACTTCCGAATGCCGGGCGCCGACGACCCGGGGTCCACCGCCGAGGCGCTGGTCCGCCGCGGTGTTCGCACCGTCGTCTCCACGCACGGCGGCGACCCCGTCGAGTGGTGGTCGGATGGCGAGTCCGGGTCCGTGCCGGTGCAACCGGTGGTGGTGGTCGACACCCTGGGCGCAGGCGATGCCTTCCACGGTGCGTATTCATACTTCTCGACCCAGATCGAGAGCAGCGTCAGCGAGCGCATCGAGCGCTCCGCTCGCGTGGCGGCACTACGGTGTTCGGTGGTCGGGCCGCGGGCATGGCTGAGCGAGCTCCCCTTCGAATTTCACCCTGAACAGACTCGAAAGCGAGAACGGTGACCATCGAGCAGGGCGTGCAGGACGCCACACTGGACCAGTTGGTCGAGTCGGCCAAGGCGCTCGTCGTTCCCGGCGAACGTCGTATTCTCGGTCTTACCGGAGCTCCGGGAGCCGGGAAGTCCACCGTCGCGGCGCAACTCGTCACCGTTCTGGGTCCGGACGCCGCCGTGCTCGTTCCCATGGACGGTTTTCATCTGGCCAACGAAGTCTTGATCGACCTGGGGCGCCTGGACCGCAAGGGTGCGCACGACACGTTCGACGACGGCGGGTATGCACGGCTGATCGCGAACCTTCGGGCACAGCGCGTAGACGACCCAGTGGTGTACGCGCCCCGGTTCCGGCGTGAGATCGAAGAGTCCATCGGGTCGTCCATTCCCGTCTCGCCCACGGTGCCGCTGGTGGTCACCGAGGGCAATTACCTTCTGCTGGACTCCGATGCGTGGCCTGCGGCGCGGTCCTGTATCGACGAGGTCTGGTTCTTGGCCCCCGACACCGACGTTCGCCACGCTCGGCTGCTGCGCAGACACGAGGCGCACGGAAAGTCGCCGGAGGACGCGGCGTTCTGGGCCTTCGGATCCGATGAGCGCAATGCCGAACTGATCGAGTCGACCGCAGGTCGCGCGGACCGCATCGTGCGTCTCCGGTGACCACGATGGGCGACGTCGCCCGCATCGCGGGCGTCTCCGCGTCCACGGTCTCGCACGTGCTCAACGGCACCCGCAAGGTCGACAATGCCACGCGCTTGCGCGTCGAAGCGGCCATCGAGGAGACCGGGTACCGGCGCAACGTCGTCGCACGATCACTCGCTGCCGGGCGCACGCACACGGTCGGACTCTCGATCTCCGCGTTGACGAATCCGTACTTCGGGAGCCTGGTTCACGCCGTGGAACGGGCTCTGTCGGACGCCGGGTACGTGCTGATCGTCGGAGATTCCCACGACGACGTGGACTCGGAGAAACGCGTCACCGACTCGCTTCTGGACCGGCAGGTCGACGGGATGATCGTGGCACCCGCGGCCGGGTCGGAGCGGATGACCCTCCCCGAAATCACCCGCACTGGAACTCCTCTGGTTCTGATCGACCGCGGCGTCGACGTCGGGAGCGACCAGGTCGGCCCGGAGAACTTCTCGTCGGCACGGTCGTTGACCGAGCACCTGCTCGACCTCGGGCATCGTCGGATCGCCGTCGTACGCGGCCTTGCCGGGATCTCCTCCACCACTGAACGATTCGATGGTTACTCCACGGCGCTCGCAGAATGCGGCATCGCAGTCGACGCCGCTCTGGTCCTCGACGGCGACTCCAACACGGACGTGGCCGAACGCGAGGTGCACTCGCTGATGTCGGGTGAGAACCGGCCGACCGCGCTGGTGTCCTTGAACAACTCCATGACCATCGGAACACTCAAAGCCGTTCGCACTCTCGGCTTGTCGATTCCGGGCGACGTGGCATTCGTGTGTTACGACGACTTCGAATGGTCGGACCTCTTCGAACCCAGGCTCACCGCGGCGGCGCAGGACGTCGAGACGATCGGCGCCACCGCGGTCGAATTGCTTCTGCGCCGCATTCGGGGACACGATGCTGCGCCGCAACAGATCCGCGTGCCGACGACGTTCCACCATCGCAATTCGTGCGGATGCACTTAACGTCAACCGATAGGACTTTCAGTCATGCCGATAGCAACCCCCGATCGCTACGTTGCAATGCTCGATCGGGCCAAGGAGGGCGGGTTCGCATATCCGGCTATCAACGTGACCAGTTCCCAGACACTCAACGCTGCCCTGCAAGGGTTCGCCGAGGCGGATAGCGACGGCATCATCCAGGTGTCGCTGGGAACGGCACTCTATCTGTCCGGCAACATGGTTCAGAGCCGCTTCGCGGGGTCGAAGGCGCTCGCGCTCTACGCGCACGAGGTCGCATCGCACTACTCGGTCACGGTGGCCCTGCACACCGATCACTGCCCCGCCGAGAACCTCGACGACTGGGTCCGGCCGTTGATCGCCGACGCAAAAGAACGTCGCGGCCGCGGCTTGGACCCGCTGTATCAATCGCACATGTGGGACGGGTCCGCGGTCCCTCTCGAGGAAAACCTCCGCATCGCAAGAGGATTGCTGGAGTCGTCGGTGGAGGCCAACACGCTGCTCGAGATAGAGGTCGGCGTGATCGGCGGCGAGGAGGACGGCGTGTCCCACGAGATCAACGAACAGCTGTACTCCACCGTCGACGATGCGCGCGCCACCATCGAGGCACTCGGGACGGGGGAGCGCGGTCGGTACCTGACCGCGTTGACCTTCGGCAACGTGCACGGTGTCTACCACCCGGATTCGGTCCATCTGCGCCCGGAGATCCTCGAGGACATCCAGACCGTCGTCGGCGGCGAAACGGGAAGGGCCAAGCCGTTCGACCTCGTCTTCCACGGTGGATCGGGATCGAGCGCCGAGGACATCGCGTCCGCCGTCGCGAGCGGTGTCGTCAAGATGAACATCGACACCGACACCCAGTACGCGTTCACCCGGTCGATCGCCGGCCACATGATCGGCAAGTACGACCAGGTGCTCAAGGTCGACGGCGGCTACGGCAACAAGAAGTCCTACGACCCGAGGTCCTGGGGCAAGCCGGCCGAGAACGCCATGGCGGCACGGGTTGTCGAGGCCGCGCAAATGTTGGGATCGGCCGGACGGGCAATGCGCTAGGCACGCGAAAGACCCTGGTGGCACGGATATTTACGTCAATTGGAGAGGCCAGATTCAACGCTCCCGTCAGAAAGCGATGTGCGCAATGTTGCGCCGCTGTCCGGCTGCGCACCATAGGCTTTGGCTACCCGAGAGAGGCAGGCGTCACAGCACATGTTGTGGCCATTGTGGAGGAGCGAAATATGAGCTGGATGATGGTGTCGGCGTCCCGCGGTCTTCTGTCGAGAACCGTGATGGCGGCGGCGATTGCCGGGGCGGCCCTGGTGGGTGTGATCGTTCCCGCGAGTGCGGGCCCGGCCGGAACCGGCCTGTCCACCGCGACGGACGACCCGGGGTGCGACGCGTTCGGGTGGCGGCACCCGATGTGCGCCGGCGGCGCGTGGGATGAGTCGGCGTCTCAGGAGTGGGGACCAGCGAACGACGGAATTACGCCGATGCCAGGCGGCGGCGGCCAGGCGGTGCCCGATATAAGTGGTGGCCTCACCGAGCCGGGCATGCCAGGGGCCATCTAGGGGCGAGTCCTCCCAGCAGTCGCGCCGAAGTGCCGTCTGAATCAACAGGCGGTCCCCGGTCCATCGCCGGCCACATGCTCGGCTAGTGCGTCTCGACCTGGCAGAGTGACGCCGTGTCCGAAGACTACGACGCGGTCCGCGCCTTGCTGGCCTACCTGGGTGCCGCGATGGTGGCCACGGGACAGCCGGTCGGCGACGTGGAGGACGAGCTGACCGAGGTGAGCATCGCGCTGGGCTACCCCGACGTCCAGATCGCGGCGTCGCCGACCGGCGTCTTCGTGAACCTCGCCAGCGGCGCCCCGGCCACGTTCGAGTCGGTCAAGGGCGGACTGCGTCTCGACCAGGCCGCCGAGGTCCGGGCGATCCGTCATCGGTTGTCGCGGTCTGGCCTGTCGGTGTCGGAGGCGACCGTGGAGCTGCTCGATCTGCGCCATCGTCCACCCCGCTATCCGCAGTGGATGGCCAACCTCGGCTGGATCGCGATCGCCACGGGAATCGCTCTGATCCTGCAGCCCGGCGGCGCCAACGTCGCCTTCGCCGCCGCTGGGGCGGTCGTGGTGGTCGCCCTCTTCCGGCTGGGGCAGCGGTTCGGCCTGATCGCCACACTGCTACCTATGCTCGCGGCCTTCCTTCTGGCGTGCGGCGTCTTCGCAGCTGCCAACGCCGATGTGCTGGACGGTCCGTTGCGCACCCTGCTGCCGCCGTTGGCGGTGCTGTTGCCCGGCGCGTTGATCGTCACTGCGATGTCTGAGCTGGCCGCCGGCGACATGGTCGCCGGAACGTCGCGGTTGACCTTCGGGCTGGTCCAGCTGCTCCTGTTCACCCTGGGCATCGTCGGCGCCAGTCACGTAATCACCGTGCCGGCAGCCGAACTGACGAATCTCCGCGTTGACACACTTGGCTGGTGGGCCGCCCCGTTGGGGCTGATCCTCATCAGCATCGGGATCGGGGTCCTGGAGAGTCCACCGGTGCGGCTGCTGCCCTGGATCACCCTGGTCTTGGTCCTTGCCTTCGCCGCCCAGAGTTTCGGGCAACACGTCGGTGGTGCGGCGCTCGGCAGCTTCCTCGGCGCCGTCGCCGCCACCTTGGGGTCCTCGGTCGTCGAGGCCATGCGTCCGAATCTGCCGCGGTTGGTGGTCTTCCTGCCGGCCTTCTGGCTACTCGTCCCCGGCAGCCTCGGTCTGCTGTCCACCACTGCCCTCGTCACCAATCCTGGCGGTGGTGGGGCGAACGCATTCGGAGTGGTGACGGTGGTCTGCGCGATCGCGGTCGGGTTGTTGGTCGGCGCTGCGGTCGCACGGTCCTTCCGCGGTGCACTCCACAGGCTGGGGCGCGGGCACCCACTGCGCAGACGCGGTCGGCTGGGCCGGAGCATGCTGCGCTGACGGCCCATCCTCGATGGTCTTCCTCGCGTCGCCAGCGGACCGGACTAGCCTCTTGAAGACGCGGAGCCGACGGAGTCTCGACGGACCGATCTCCGTGCACTGCGTCGCCGGCGCGGGTCAACGGCTGCCCGGAGACATCGCCCGAGCAACTGGAGGAGGGCACCGCATGACGACACCGGCCCAGCCACTGACGAGTGCCACAGCCGAGGCCGTCGTCCACGATCTGCGGGCCGCGCTGCCCGAGGGACGGGTGATCATCGACCCCGACGTGGCGCGCAGCCTCAGCCGGGATCAGGCGGCCGGCGCTCCGGCCGGCGTGCCCGCAGCCGTCGTGCGTGCCCGCAGCACCGAAGAGGTCCGTCGGGTGGTCGAGATTTGTCTTCGACACCGCACCCCGGTCGTGCCGCGCGGAGCGGGCACCGGGCTGTCGGGCGGCGCGAACGCCATCGACGGCTGCGTGGTGCTTTCCCTGGAGGCGATGTCCGAGATTCTTGCGATCAACCCGTTGGAACGACTGGCCGTGGTCCAGCCGGGCGTGGTCAACGATGACCTTCGAGCGGCGGTCGCCGAACACGGACTGTGGTACCCACCTGATCCCGCGAGCTCGCCCTGGTCCACGCTCGGCGGCAACGTGGCCACCAACGCAGGCGGGGTGTGCTGTGTGAAGTACGGCGTCACCCGTGAATACGTGCTCGAGCTCGAGGTGGTCACCGGTTCGGCGGAAGTGGTGCGCATCGGGCACCGGACCGCAAAAGGCGTCGCCGGCTACGACCTCGTCAGCCTGCTCGTCGGGTCCGAGGGCACACTGGGCGTCGTCACCGAGATCACGGTACGGCTGCGCAGCTTGCCCAGCGCGCCCATCACGGTGGCGGGCTTCTTCCCATCACTGGTGACCGCCGGTGTCGCGGTGCGCGCGGTCGGTGCGGCGGGTATCACGCCGTCGGCGTTGGAGCTCATGGACCGGTTCTGCCTGCGCGCCGTCGATGATTGGAAGCAGATGGGCCTGACGGACGCCGGAGACGTCCTGCTCCTCGCGCGGGTCGATGATCCCGAGCCCACCGGCACCGCACTCGCCGATGCCATCGTCGAGCAGTTCAACGCGAGCGGCGCCTCGTGGGCCGAACGGTCGAGTGACCCCGATGAAGGCGAGGCCTTGTTCGCGGCCCGTCGTTTGGCCTACCCGGCGCTCGAGCGGCTGGGCCCTGTGATCACCGAGGACGTGTGCGTGCCCAAGGAGCACGTCCCGGAGATGCTGGCTCGCATCGAGGCGCTGGCGGAGCAACACGGCGTGCAGATCGCCAACATCGCGCACGCCGGTGACGGCAACCTGCACCCCTTGATCATCGGCCCGCCAGACGACGATGCCGACGCGTGGCGGCGCATCCACGGCGCATTCGACGGCATTCTCGATGCCGCGCTGTCCCTCGGTGGCACCATCACCGGCGAGCACGGTGTCGGCCTCCTCAAGCGCGGTGGTCTCGTGAACGAATTGTCGCCGACGGTATTGGGACTCCACCGTGCGATCAAGAAGGCACTCGACCCTGCGGGCATTCTCAACCCCGGCAAGATCTTCGAGTAGGGCGGCCCGCACCGCTGAGGGAGAGAATTCACTCAATGAATCGCGGCTGGAGCTTGCGCGGCTGTTGTATGCCGACTTCGACACCGGCGTGAATCGGGTTGTTGGCCAAACCTTTTTGTTGTCGACCGATGGCGGCCGCCGCCGAGACCGACAGTGAGCGACCTCTGGCGCGGGCGATGGTAAAAGCCGCGGACTTAGCGCAGCGGTGATTCTTATAGTGGTCAAGTTCGCTGTCGGCGATGAGTATCAGGACTCGTGGCTGGCAGCGACGAAGGACTTTACGGAAGCAACCCGAGCGGAGCCGGGGTCCCTATGGCGCGAAGGGTCCCGAAACGTCGACACCCCTTCGGAATTCGTCCTTGTCGACGGTCTCAGGGGTCAGCGGGCCGAGGTCGAGCATGACCTGGGTGAGTGCGTTCCTCAGTTTCGCCGACAGCGACTACGACGCCGGAGTGGCGTTGTGGCGTGAGCTGACCGGATACCCGTTGTCGCCGGACAGCGGCTTCCTGAGGGCGCGGCGGCTGGCCTTTGGACCAAGCGAGGTGCAGTTGGACGTGCATGTCCCGGATATCCTGGCCGCCACCGAACAGGTCCGAGGGTTGGGCGCCACCGTCGACGACGTCGTTGACCCTGTCGTGGGCCGCTCCCCCGGCGGCTTATCCTTCCGGCTCGTCGGTGATTCCGCGCTGATCTCGTCCGTGCCGAGTCAATGGCCCGACGGGCACACCAGCCTGGTCGACCAGGTCTCTGTCGACATCCCGCAGGAGTATTGGGAGACCGAGTCGGCCTTCTGGGCCGCACTGACCGGGTGGGAATCGCAAACAATTCCAGGGTTGTCCGAGTACGCCTTCCTATCCCGTCCGCCCGGTGCCCCACTGCGGATCATCCTGCAGCGGCTCGACGACCCTACTGGCACGGTGCGCGCTCACCTGGACTGGGCTGTGTCGGATCGCCCCGCGGAGACCGGGCGACACGTCGCCGCCGGGGCGCGGGTGGTTCAGGTGAACCCGATCTGGACCGTCCTGGATGGTGTCGTCCCGTATTGCGTCACCGATCGTGATCCGGCAACGGGGCTGCACTACGAGAAGTGAGCTCGTATCTGTTGCCGAATGCCGGGGACTTTGGGAGATTCATGGCAGGAAATTGACCCACCGCAGGGCTTCTCGCTGACTTGGTGTTGGTGGTGGCTGTACAAGATCCCAACGAATTGCAGTACGACCCGGAGCTTGACAAGACGCGCGCTCGCGAATTCTCCGAGCCGAGATTGGACTCGAGGATTTGGCGCGTAGCGGCGAGCGGCCGATGGTGTGGTCACTCGATGAGCGCTGGCGTATGACGGCACCGCCGACCAGGCCGTCCGCCGCACTCTCCTAGAGCCGTGATCCGAATGGAGCCCGGATCCTCGGCGACCCGCGCCTCGCGCGCGGCACGTCTGCCAACTTTTGCTTCTCGAAACATGTAGCCGCAGCTCGTTGATTTCCCTCAACGAGCTGACGGATGCTTGCTCCGAGCCGAACTCCAGTCCGGTCACGTTCGCTCGCATACGCCTGCCCAGTTCAGAAA
>NZ_JBOGDD010000684.1:0-1528 GCF_050701675.1 Mycobacterium sp.
CATATGTAGTTTAGAAGTTCTGCAACTATCGGACATGGGAACGCCATACCCCTTCGCTGGCCTACGTCAGCTCGTGGTGCCGCTGACCAGTTCGGGCGCGGGCCGGTCTTCGAGCGTCTCGGCTTGCCCGGCGACCACGCCGGTCAGGATGGCCCGTGCGGTTGCCAGCAGTTCGGCGACCTGTGGCGAGGTCACGGCGTAAGACACCGACAGGCCGTCGCGGCGGGCGACCACCAAGCCGGCTCGGCGCAGGATCGACAACTGCTGGGAGAGGTTCGCTGGTTCGATGCCGATTTCGGACACCATCTCCGAGACGGCGTGCTCGCGTTCGCTGAGCAGTTCCAGGACGCGGATGCGGGCGGGATGGCCCAGGGTCTTGAAGAAGTCCGCCTTCATTCGATACAGCGGCTCACGCGATCCCTCTACCATGGGCTCTCCTTCGGTATCCTAGGACAGGCTGACTTGCGTCTCACCGAGGGGCGACCCACCATCGAATCGTTACTTGCATACCTTAGCAATCTAGCATAAATACTGCTTAGCGGCATGAATTCGGCTTGTTCTTTCTCGGCCGTAGTCATGCGGAGGGGCCAACGGGCGAGCGGCCAGCGGTCAGAGGTCGTTGCCTGAGTAGGACTGGTTGAAACTCTTGTTGGCCAGTGGGAAGTCCGCGACGATGGTGTTGGCCATCGCTACCGGCAGGGCCGGCCAGTTGAACCAAGAGGGGTCGACGACCTTGGAACGAGTGATCGTTGCGGTCGGGTCGAGTTCGACGCGGTGCACGATGGTCCCCCGCCATCCTTCGACGATGCCGACGCCGGTGCACGGCGCACCGGGAGGTGCTGGTGCGGCAGCGCTGTAGTCCAAACGCATGTCGGCCGCATCGATCAGGTGGCGGGCCAGGGTGATCGAGGCGGCGAACTCGTCGCGGCGCACGGTGTAGCGGGCAAGGACGTCTCCGGCTGTCGCGCTGATCGGCGTGATCGGCAAGGCGACGGTGGGGTGGTCGCTGCGGGCATCGACGTTCACGCCGCTGGCGCGTGCGACGTAGCCCAGGCAGCCGAGCTCGGTTGCCTGGTCCTTGCTCAGTGTTGCGGTGCCGGCGAGCCGGTCGTAGATCCCGGCATTGCCGAGGGTCAGTGCGGCGACTTCGGCGAGGTCCGCGCCGATTGCCGTGAGCTCGCGGGGGTTCGGCAGCGTGAGCAGTCGGACCCCACCGGGGCGGATCGCGCCGCGCAGCAGCCGGTGCCCAGTGACGGTGTCGTTGATCCGCAGGAGTTGTTCGCGGATGCGTTGGGCGTGGCTGTTGGCTAGGGCGAAGCCGACGTCGTTGGCCAGCGCCCCGAGGTCGGTGGCGTGGTTGTAGAGGCGTTCCAGTTCGATCAGCAGGGCGCGTAGTCTGTGCACTTCGTCGGGGACGGTGATGCCGAGGGCGTTTTCGATGGCCAGGCTGTGCGCGAGGGCGTGACCCGCGGAGGTGTCGCCGCTGATCCTTTCGGCAATGTCGACGGCGTTGGTCGCGGTGCGGCCC
>NZ_JBOGDD010000685.1:0-1918 GCF_050701675.1 Mycobacterium sp.
CTGTAGGTCCGGACGTTGAGCTGAAGCACGGCGTGATCTGAGATGACATTGCTCTTGGTGCCGGCGGCGATGCTGCCGACGGTGAGAACCGCAGTCTCCCCCGGCGCCGTCTCCCGGGAGATGACGGTCTGCAGCCGGATGACGATCATCGCGGCCAGCACCACCGGGTCGACCGTCGCCTGTGGCATCGATCCATGCCCGCCGCGGCCATGGACGGTGATTCGCATGCTGTCGGCCGCGGAAAGGAACGGTCCGGAGTGGGTGCCGACGACTCCCGCCGGGCCTGGCAGCACGTGTTGGGCCAGGGCGACGTCGACTTTCGGGATGAGTTCGCCCAGATGATCCTCGACCATCGCACGGGCGCCGTTTCCGACCTCCTCGGCCGGCTGGAACAAAGCCACGGCGGTACCGCTCCAGTTCGCGACGCCGTCGGAGAGTAGCTGTGCGGCACCGAGTAGGCAGGTGACGTGGACGTCATGGCCGCAGGCATGCATCACCGGCATCTCGGCTCCGG
This sequence comes from Mycobacterium sp., assembly GCF_050701675.1. Classification (GTDB taxonomy): domain Bacteria; phylum Actinomycetota; class Actinomycetes; order Mycobacteriales; family Mycobacteriaceae; genus Mycobacterium. The sequence continues at coordinate 515 of NZ_JBOGDD010000685.1, forward strand.
CCGCATCGGTCACCGTGGTCGTGCTGGCGTAGGCCAGACCGGTCGCCTCTCTGACCGGTAGGGCGTCCATGTCGGCCCGCAATAGCACGGTGGGGCCGTCCCCATTGCGCAGGACTCCGACGACACCGGTGCCGCCGACACCCTCGTGCACCGAAAAGTCGGTCGCACTCAACTGCTCGACGACCCGTGCCGCCGTGCGGTGCTCCTGATGCGATAGTTCGGGGTGCCGGTGGAGGTCGCGGTAGAACTCTTCCTGCCAACCTCGAATGTTGCCCAGTCCGGCCAGCACGGTCGTGCTGGGTGAGTCGCTAGTCATCGGGGTCCTCACGCTCCTTTCGTGCGCGGCTGCCGAAGCGGCCGGGCCGTCGCCAGGCGACTTGTTCGGGCAGGATCCAGCCCCGCCAGCGCGCCAGCAGGCACAACACCGCGCCCACGACCGTCGCGACGAGCAGACCTGCCTGCGGGTACCCCCAGAGCTGGATGAGTACCAGTGTCGCACTGGCGATCACCGCGCATGTCGCATACAGGGTGTTGCCGCCGAAGATCGTCGGAATCCTGCCGACGGCGATGTCACGTACCGCGCCGCCGCCGACCGCGGTCACCGTTCCCAACAGAATCGCCGGCAGCCATCCCAGCCCGAGGGCGAGGGTCTTCTGTGCGCCGACCGCGGCCCAGCAGCCGAGCGCCAGGGCGTCCACCAACGGAAACAGCCGCTCCCAGAGGTGCCCCTCGAACCGGACCGCGAACGCGACTGCCGCACCGATCAACGCTGTGGTCAGGTAGGCGTAATTCGTCAATGCCACTGGCGTGCCGTGCTGCAGCAGGGTGTCGCGGATCAGGCCACCGCCCAGACCCGACACGATCGCCAGCGCTGCGAAGCCGACCGGGTCGAATCGATGGCTGCGCGCGACCGCGCCGCCGAGGAGGGCGTTGGCGAAGACCCCTGTCAGATCGAGCACCCGCACCAGTTCTGGCACTGAGACGAAACCAGTCGCCATCGCACCCGTCCTCCCCAGCCGTGCCTGGAACCGTCGGCACCCCCACACGTTAACCGGCCAACGGGTACCCAGTCGTCACAGTCATCAACATCGTCCCCGGCCATAAGGACGCGATCAGTGAATGGCTGAACGGCATCGCAACGCTGCGCCGGCATGGGCATGCCCCAGACCGCCCCCGCGGACGCGCTTTCCGAGGATTGGCTGGGACGGACCAGTCAGACCCGCGCCTATTACGGCGGTTTGCGCGATCACTACGAACCTGGCACTCCGTTGTGGGTGACCGAGGTGGCCGACGCTGCCTGCGGCGGCAATCCGTGGGCGGCAACCTTTTTGGACACCTTCCGATATCTGGATCAGCTGGGCAGACTGGCGAAGGACGGTGTGCAGGTGGTGATGCACAACACGC
>NZ_JBOGDD010000686.1:0-2819 GCF_050701675.1 Mycobacterium sp.
GGACGTCCTCGGCTTCACCAGCCAGGCCATCGTGTTGTGCGCCGTCGCGCGTGAACACGGCGTCGACGACTACGGCCAGCAGGTCCGGCTGCTTGGGGCGGTGATGTGCGACCGCGACCTTGGCGCCGGCGTCGACCCGGAGGACGCAGGGCAGGAGCGGCAGGCGTCGACCGACGTTGGTCTGGTGAAGGCGCTGTGGCACCTGGTGGGTCTGATCCGTGCCATCGGCGACGAGCTCGTCAAGCGACCGCGCCCACGCAGCATCTTGCGTTACCTGGGAATGCTTCCCGCCGTCGGTGCGGTCGCCGACTATCTTGGCGAGTACGGCGCATTGGTGCGGGCGAGCAAGGCCGGACGGCACTGGATTGCCGACCATCCGGTACCGGCCTGAGAGTTCGCGCCTTACCCCCCAAGCCCTAGTCGAGAATCTACAATCCGACGGTGGCCCGACTGGTACAGCGTTACCTGGACCGAATCCTCGACGAGCACCGCCAGGTGCGCGACGGTGTGCTCGCCAGCTACATCCCCGAACTCACGCGCGTCGATCCGGACGGGTTCGGCCTCTCGTTGTCGTCGGCGGATGGGTACGTCTACGAATGTGGCGACGCGGGAGTCGAATTCACCATTCAGTCGATCTCGAAGCCGTTCACCTACGCGTTGGCGCTGGACCGGATCGGCCAGGACGCGGTGGACGCCAAGATCGGCGTCGAGCCGTCCGGTGAGGCGTTCAACGAGATCAGCGTCGACGAGACCACCAAGAAGCCGAAGAATCCGATGATCAACGCCGGGGCCATCGCGGCCGTGTCGTTGATCCCGGCGAAGACGCCCGACGAGCGGTTCGCCCTGATTCAGGAGTTCTACTCCGCGTTCGCAGGGCGTCGGCTCGAACTCGATCAGGACGTCTATGCGTCGGAGAAGGCCACCGGAGCCCGCAACCGTGCGATCGCCTACATGCTGCAGAGCTTCGGGGTGCTCGACGACGATCCCGATGACGTCCTCGACGTGTACTTCCGGCAGTGCTCGTTCAAGGTCACCTCGACCGATCTAGCGCGCATGGCCGCGACGCTGGCCCGCGGCGGGGTGAACCCGATGACGGGCCGGAGGGTGACCAATGCCTCCGTCGTCAAGCGCACGCTCTCGGTGATGGTGACGTGTGGCATGTACGACGCGGCAGGGGACTGGGTCAGCGCCGTCGGCATGCCTGCCAAGAGCGGGGTTGGCGGAGGCATCGTCGCCGTGCTTCCCGGCCAGCTCGGCATCGGCGTGTACTCACCGCTACTCGACGCCAAGGGCAACAGCGTGCGGGGAGTCCAATTGTGCCGCAGCCTATCCGAGCAACTCGGCTTGCACTTCCTCACCGTGGCCCGTGACTCCCGCGCCGCGCTGCGGGCGGTGTACGAGCCGCGCGACGGCATCCGCGTCTACGAGACGCACGGCGATCTGCTGTTCAGCGGGGCCGAGCAGGTCGCGCGCGTCGTGGACCGCGAGCGCGGGAACTTCGCCGCGGCGATCCTCGACGTCTCCCGCGTCGACGACATCGACGACGGGGCACGCGCATTGCTCTCGGGAACCAGTGCCGAGTTGCGCGCCGAGGGAAAGGCCGGCTACTTCGTCGACCCGGAGGGGATCGTCATCCACGACGAGCCGGAATACGAGGCAGTCCGCTTTGCCACCGTCGATGAGGCGGTCGCGGCCGCCGACGAGGGTCTGCGACAGAACGGGATGTGAGCGTCAGCCGTGCGAGATGGGGCACGCGACGTCGACGTGGACCGTCGTGGTCGTCGTCGGGTCTGTGGTGGGACCACCCGGATTGTGGATCTGGGTCACCGTGCACGAGGTCAGAAGCGCGGTGTTGCCGCTCGAAACCCCGTTGACCTCAACGGCGTAACCCTCTTCTTGGAGTTGTTCGATCACGGCTGCCGCCGACTCGGTGTCGATGTCCGGGTCCGCCGCCGCGGCCGGGACGAGGACGACTGCTGCGGCGCCGCCGAAGGCAACCAGCAGCGCTACGTAGCGTCGCAATGCGAGTGACATGTGACCAGCGCCCCTGCATCTCTTGAGAAGTTCTGTGTTCTCGCTGTGAGAACGCTCCGAGCGTAACGCGCCGCAGGCGCCGTTCTCGGCTACTGGGTGGGTACGGCGAGCCGAGTCGGTTCGCCGTGGCCGCGCAGTGTCACCGTCTCGCCGAGAGTCCAGTGCGCACTCTCGCTTTCGCCGGCGCGTTCCACGGTCGTCGAGGAGGCGACCAGATGTCCGTCGACGGACTTGGAGAGCTCGCAGAGCCGGGCCGCTTCGTTGACGGGCTCGCCGATGACGGTGTACTCGAAACGGTCCTTCGCGCCGACGTTGCCCGCCACCACCTGGCCCGCCGCCACGCCGATGCCCGCCTGACACTCCGGCACCTCGACGCGCAGTCGCTTGGCCATTCCCCGTGCGGCAGCGAGTGCCTCGGCTTCGGCATTGTCGAGCGACACCGGGGCGCCGAATACGGCCAGCACCGCGTCGCCCTCGAACTTGTTGACCAGCCCGTGATGCTCGTCGACCTCGTCGACCACCACTGCGAAGAATCGGTTGAGCAACTCGACGACCTCGACGGCAGGCCGGCCGGTGACCAACTGCGTCGACCCGATGATGTCGACGAAGATGACGGCGGCATGGCGTTCCTCACCACCGAGCTGCGGGCGCTCCTTCTCCGCCAGCTTCGCGACCTCGCGCCCGACGTGCTGGCCGAACAGATCGCGCACCCGTTCGCGTTCACGCAGTCCGACGACCATCGAGTTGAATCCCCGCTGCAGCTGGCCCAGTTCGGTGCCGTCGAA
>NZ_JBOGDD010000687.1:0-7506 GCF_050701675.1 Mycobacterium sp.
ACCTCGAGGGTCGCGGAGTCCAGGACGATTCGTCGAGGTCCACCGCTGGTGGGGTAGGAGGCTCCGACGCCGCTGAAGGCCAGTGCAATGTCGGCTTCCTGGCGCGGTGGGCGGTGGTCGACGGGCCGCCTTCCGGGGATCGCGGCCAGGAGGGCACGGGTGTAGGAATGCTGAGGCTCACCGAGAACCCTTGCAGTCGGCCCTGATTCGACGATGCGGCCGTCGTGAATGACGGCGATGTCGTCGGCGACCCGGCTGATGGCGCCGAGATCGTGGCTGACCAACAGGACGCCGATGCCGGAGGCGGCCAGTTCGGCGAACAGGTCAAGGACGTGGCGCTGCGTGCGCGGGTCGAGTGCGGTGGTCGGCTCGTCGGCGATGAGGATCGGCGGGTGGGCGATGATCGCGCTGGCGATCAAGACGCGCTGGCGTTGGCCACCTGAGAGTTGGAAGGCGTGGTCACTCAGCCGGCGTTCCGGCTCGGGCAGGTGTACGCGGGTCAAGGCGTCCAGCACGCGCTCACGACGTTCGGTTCGGCTCAACCCGCCTGCTGCCCGCAGGGTGTCACCGACCTCGTCTTCCACCCGGCGTACCGGATCCAGGGATCCCAACGCGTCCTGCAGCACGAACCCGATCCGCCTGCCCCGCAGGGGCCTCCACTGCCGCGGGCTCAGCCCGGTCAGATCGAGGCCGGCAAGGCGGAACTCGTCGGTGGAGACCCGAGAACCGGGCCCCGCTAGCCCGATGAGCGAGCGCGCGGTGACCGACTTACCCGACCCGGATTCGCCGACGAGCCCCAATATCCTGCCCGCCTGCAGGTCGATGTCCACCGAGCGCACGGCCTGCACCTGGTTGGCGCCGCGACCGAAGCGGACGTCGAGTCCGCGAACCCGCAGCAGAGGTCCGGTGTCGGCCGGCGTGGACCGCGTCATCGGGTACCGGCCAGCAGCGCGCGCTGGACGGAGTGCCCCAACGCGGTGAGAGTGATCGACACGACCGCAATTGCCGCGCCCGGGAAGAACGTCAACCACCATGCCTGTGAGATCAGCGACCGCGCGTTGGACAGCATCAGACCCCACTCGGCGGTCGGCGGTTGGGCGCCGAGCCCCAGAAAGCTGAGCGCGGACGCCCAGATGATGGCCTGCCCCACGCCGAGCGTGGCCAAGGGGACCAGCGGCCGCGTGACGTTGCCCGCGATCGTCGTGGCGGCCACGTAACGACGGCTGTGCCCGAGTTGCAGTTGCGATAGTGCGTATTCGGATGCCGTGACCTCGATTACCTGAGCGCGCACGATACGGGCGTATCCCGGTGAGTTGCCGATCCCGACCGCGAGGGCGAGCGTCACCGGCGACGGCCCCAGTGCAGCGATGAGGACCACAGCCAGGACCATGCCGGGAAACGAGAAGAGCAGCTCGGTCAACCTGTCCAGCGGCCGGCGCAGCCAGCGCGGGCCCGTCGCGGCGAGGCCACCGATCACCACGCCGACCACCAGTCCGACGAGCATGGCACCGAACCCGATGAGCAGCGACGCGCGGGCGCCGTGGATCACCCGGGAGAACTCGTCCCGTCCCGTCTGATCGGTGCCGAACAGGTGCTGCCAGGACGGCCCCTGCAACGAGGCGGCCGAAATGGCATTGGGGGCATGCGAACTCACGACTCCGGGAAACGCGGCGGCGAAGACGGCGAAGGCCAGCACGGCGAGTGCCAGCGCTGTTCCAGGGTCGACCCGTGCGCGGGGCAACACCGCGGACCCCGTCACGAGACTTGCTCCCGAAGCCGCGGATCCAGGAGGCGGAGGCCGAGATCGACGAGGGGGGTGATGACGACGTAGATCACCGCGATCACTAGGACGAGCCCGAGCACGATCGGATAGTCGCGCGAGCCAACGGATCGGACGAGCATCTCGCCGATGCCTTGGCGCGCAAAGATCACCTCAACGGCGACCGAGCTGCTGATGACCCATCCGACCGCCCAACCGGTGAGCGCCAGGCTGGCGGCCGCGGCGTGTCGCAGGACCCGTCGCGCCCGCAACGTCAGTTCGCCGACGCCCCGTGCGCGGGCTGCCAGTACGAACGGCTGCTCCAGGGTTTCGTCGAAGCTCTGTCGCATCGTCTGGGCCAGGAAGCCGGCCAGCGGTATGGCGATCGTCAGCGTCGGCATCACGAGGGCGGACAAGCCCTTACCGCCGGAGGACGGCAACCAGTGCAGGCTGAAGCCGAACAGTCCGAGCAGCAGCAGTCCCAGCCAGAAGTCCGGTAGCGAGGCCGTCAGCGCCTCGACTGATCGACCGGCCCGTTCGACCTGGCGAGTGCGCCCCGAGGTCAGGAGGCAGCTGGCCACCGCGAGCACCCAAGCCACCGCGATGGACGCGGTCGTGAGCACGATCGAGCTCGGCAACTGCTCGAGGATGAGACCGGTAACCGGTTGCTTGAGCCGGTAGGAGATGCCGAGGTCGCCGTGCAGTGCGCCGGCCAGGTAGGAGCCGTACTGCACGAGCAGGGGGCGGTCGAGCCCGAACTGGGCTTCCAGAGCGGCGATTCGCTCAGGAGTGGCCTGCGCCCCAGGGCCCAGGATGACCTGGATCGGGCTGCCGGGAATCACCCGTAGCGCAAAGAAGGCCATGGTGACCCCGGCCCACACCACGCCGATGGCTCCGATCGCCCAGCGGCCCAGGGCGATCGCGGCGTTACCGCCGTCGGACCGGTCTTGGCTCGCCTCGCGGGACGGCGCTGGTGCGGTGTCAGCCGTTGACATACGCGTCGTAGAAGGCGGGGGTAACTCCGCTCCAGTCCAGGCGGACGTCGTGAATCTTGTCGTTGTTGGTGGCGACCTGGATGGGGAAGGAGTACAGCGGCAGCGTCAGCGCATTGTCGGTCAGGATCCGTTGCGCCTGGGAGTACAGCTGCTTGCGCTCACCGTCGTTGGTGCCGAGCCGGGCGCGTTCGATGATCGAGTCGAAGTTGGGGTCGTTGAAGCCCGACTCGTTGTTGTGGTACCCGCCGACGGCCTGCAGGCCGTCCGAGGCATAGATCAGGCGCAACGTGTCCGGCGTGTTGATGGTCCAGTAGTCGACGTAAAGGTCGTAGTCCCAGTCTGTTTGGCGTTGCGAGTACGCGGTGCCCGAGGGGTTCTTCTGGATCTGCAGATCGAAGCCGGCATCCTTGACCTTGGCCTGGAGATACTCGTAGAGCGCGTCCTCGGACGCCTGGATTTGCCCGCTCGAGGACACCGGTAGGGCGACGGTCAGGCGCTTGCCGCCCTTGGTGCGATACCCGTCGGCGTCCCGCTGAGTCCAGCCGGCCTCGTCGAGCAGGCGGTTCGCCGTCGCCACGTCGTATCCGTAGTGGCCAGCGTAGGTGGCGTCGTAGTCCGGCGTGCTCGGCGAGAGCGGCGCATTGGCCGGGGTGAACGCCCCGAAGAACACCTGCTTGACGCCTCCATCGACGTCGGCGGCGTGCAGGAAGGCCTGCCGAACCTTGATGTCGTTGAACGGTGCCCGAGTGGTGTTCAGGTCGAGTTGCTGGGGTACCCCGCCCTGTAGTTCGTTGAGCACGTTGAAGTTCGGGGTCGAGGAAGCTTCGCTGAAGTTCTCCGGCGGAATGGCGTCGATGGCATCCACTTCACCCGCGGTGAGCGCACCGTAGCGGGTCGCGGGTTCGGAGATGAACCGGATGATCAGCCGGTCGGCGTACGCCGGGCCCTGGTGCTTGGCCTGGGGCGGGGCCCAGTTGTAGGCGTCATTGCGAACCAGCGACACCTGACTCTGCCGGTCCCACTTCTCGACCTTGAACGGACCGGTGCCCACCGGGGAGGCGCATTCGGCGTCCACGCCACGGGCGATGGCCTTGGGCGATTCGATGCCCCCGGCCGGATGGGCGAGGTAGGTCAACAGGGCCGAATTGGGCTTGGAGAGCACGATGATCGCGGTCAGGTCGTCGGGAGTGCGGGTCTCGACGTAGTTCGCCAGCGCCGCCCCCCAGTTCACCGAGCCCGTCGCCGGTGCGCGCCAGAACTCGATGTTGGACCGCACCGCAGCAGAGTTGAACGGCGTCCCGTCAGTAAAGGTCACGCCCGGGTGCAACTTGAAGGTGTACTGCAAGCCGTCGTCGCTGACCGTGTAGGAGTCGGCCAGCCAGGGCTTGAAGCTGCCGTCCTTTTCCCGCGACACCAGCCTGTCCAAGATCTGCGTGGCCACGTAGTTCTGCGGCTCGTCACCGCCGATGGCGGCCTCCAGGCAGACGGGCTCCTGCTTGTAGGCGAAGGTGACCGTGCCTCCGGGGTGCGGTTGCGCCGCCGTGTTCGCCGAGCCTCCCGAGCACGCCGCGACGGTGATCGCGACGACTCCCACGGACAGCGCAGTGAGGGCCGGACGGACCCGGTTCAGCCTGCTGGCGTGTTCGCTACTAGCACCGTTGACGCTCAACATGACTCTTTCCGTGACCTCTCGGCGATGCGGTCAGCCCGGTCAGGCTAGCGGGCGGTCCGGTAGATGCCCTGTGTGCGCCGCCGCTGCCCGATCGCGACTGGACGGCAACGTCACTGGGCGTGCGTGATTCACCGTGCCGAGGTAAAACCCATCAGCAACGCCGCAGTCCGCGTCGCGCGCTGCGGCCAGACGCCGCCCTCGGGTTCGGCGACAGCCCCCGGCCGGGTGCGGCGGTGACGAAGGTTGCTGCTCGAGACCTGCCGAGCGCACTGAATAGTAGGCGATCCCGATCCGCCCCATTGTGATCGGCCACTCTTCGAGGGACGGCGGCCGCATCGACCTCCGCAAATATTGTGCACGGTGATTCTGATTGGCCAACGAATGTTGGACTAGGAGGGGTGCCGGTCCGCGCCGCACGAGGGTGGATTGACTCAGGCTGAGCGTTAATCGGGTGGTGGCAGTACTTCCGGTGCATCCTCGCGCTGGCGTGGCCCTCGACTCGCGTTCTGCTGCAACGAGTCTTGTCTCCTGGAGGGCAAGTGCCCGACGGCCAACTCGAGCGCAAACTCGACGTGATCCTCAGGGGCCTTTGGGCAGAAGGTGAGGGATGGATGGTGCGTCAAGCCTGTATCCGCGGTTGTAAGCGTTGAAAGTCATTTAGCACTTACAGCACGATGTCTTCATGCCCGTGCTCCGCAGATCCGCAGACCTCACCGTCGACGCCGTGAACGCCTGGCGTGACGGCGTCCTCGACGAGCGCTGGGTGGCCGCCTTGCTGACATCGGACCTACCACTGCAGCACGAACGTCGCGGCGACGAGTCCGACGTCGACCAACTCCTTCACGAGATGCGGAGACTCGCCCAGGACCTCGAACCGGTGTTCTCCGCCGTCGAACCTGCCGGCGCAGCCCACCGGCTCAACGAACTGCTCGCCACCGTCAACGTCCAAGTCAGCGTGTCGATCGGTGACGTCTGGGCTTCGCACCTGCACTTCGACGCGCACGAGGACGGTCTTGCCGAGCGCCTTCGCGTCAACTGTCTCGTCTCGATCGCCACGGTGCTCGCCGATGCCAAGGGGGCGATGCGCATTGGCGAGTGCGCATCGGGGATCTGCAGGCACGTCTTCGTCGACTTCTCCCGCTCCGGTCGCCAGCTGTACTGCTCGCGGCGGTGCGCCACGCGAAGCCACGTGGAAGCCCATCGCGCCCGCTCGCATGCGATCCCACGTTGAGCGCCACGATTCGCGCGGCGCTTCGGCTGTCCGTGCTCGCCGCGATCGCGCTGCTCGCAGAACCGCTCACCGGAGTGGTCGACACGATCCTGGCTGGGCGTCTTGGCGTCCAGGAGCAGGCGTCCCTCGCCCTCGGAGCAGGTATCGCGACGACGGCCACGTGGCTCGTCACGCCGATACTCTTCGCGCAGACCACCGAGGTGGCCCGACTGCGTGCGGCGGGTCGGATGGACGCCGCCGCGCAAACCATGCGTCGCGGCGTCGTGTCCGCGTTGGCATTCGGCCTGGTGCTGTGCGCTGCGTTGGTGGCTGTCGCCATGCTTGCCGACCTCGGGTCGGGCGCCCGCGGTTATCTGCTGGCGCGTGCGGCCGGGCTGCCCGTGATGGCCGTCGTCATGGCGGGATACGGGGGTCTGCGCGGAGGCAATGCCGTCGCCACCGTGTCCGTTCTGGCCCTGTCGGGCGCAGCCGTTCACGTGTTCCTCGACGTCGCGTCGGTGGCGTGGTTCTCTTTGGGCGTCACGGCATTTGGCCTGGCGTCGACGGTGTCCCAGCTCGTCGTGCTCACTCTGCTGTTTCCGACGATGCGGCGGCGCGGACTGCTGCTGAGCGGAACCACGACTGCCGCGGCAGAGCCCTCGGCGTGGCGGCAGTCGGCCGCTGCGGTGTTGGTCCTCGCCGTCCGCTCCGCGGCACTCGGTGCCGGCACTATCGCGATGACGACCGCCGCTGTCGGGATCGGTCCAACCGTCGGCGCCGCGCACCAGGTCACCTACCAATTTTGGCTGCTCGTGGTGCTTGTCGTCGAAGGGTGGAAGTCGGCAGCGCAGATCCTGGTGTCCTCTGCGAAGACGGTTCAGGAACGGCTGACCGTCGAGTCCGCGCTGCTGCGATCGTCGGTGGTCCTTGGTTTGGCCGCCGGGTTGGCCACCCTCGGGCTGATGCAGGTCGTCGTGAACGCGATGTCCGCAGACGCCGCGGTCGCAAATGTCGCACGGTCGATCTGGGCGTTGTCCGCAGTCTCGCTCGCAGTGGGCGCCGTCGCCTCTACGCGCGACGGCATCGAATTCGGCCGCGGCTCGTACGTGGCCAACCTGATGCGGATACTCGCAGGCACCTCCGTGTGGCTCCTCGGCGCGGTGGCGAGCCATGTCACCGGCGACGTGCGCTGGATCTGGTGGGGTGTGCCCGTCGGTCTGGTTGTCCGCATGGCGCTGCCGTTTCGAGTCCCGGCACGGCAGGCGAACGTCACGTGGGCTCCTGCGGCGGAGACCTCATCCGCCTGCCGAACGGCGTAAGGGCTCGCCTTCGGCGCTTGGCGGACCCCGGTCTCCGATTCGATCAGCGTTGCTTCACGCCGTGTGCCGAACCCAGTTAAGTTCGCCACGAATACAACTCGATGGACAAGACTCTGCGCACCTTAAGGTGGCCGCTGCTGAGTGCGGCTGCCGGCCGCCATGATCACCGAGTGAAGGATTGCCGATGTCACGCACGCCGTGGACCGCGCCGCTGGACGACGCCGAGACCGCGCACTGGGATGGTGTGGCCGCCGACGTCGCTCTGACTCTGGACCGCGACGCTCTGGCCAGAGACCGCGCCAACGAGCAGCCCGACGCAGAGCTCAAGCTCCTCAAGGAGTCCGGTCTGGCGAATCTGTTGATCCCACTCCGGTACGGTGGTGGGGGTGGCCACTGGTCCAGCGCCCTGCGGGCGGTGCGGATCCTGGCCCGCGCCGACGCGTCGATCGCTCAGATTCTCAGTTACCACTACTGCAACCACGCCAGCATCGTGTTCTTCGGTGCGCCCGATCGCTGGGAACACTGGTTCACCGCATCGGCCACCGGTAACT
>NZ_JBOGDD010000688.1:0-1549 GCF_050701675.1 Mycobacterium sp.
GCCCAGTTATCACATGTTCGGCTATATCGAGGGGCTGCTGTCCGTGCTCTACGTGGGCGGTGCGATCATTCCGCTCACCAAGTTCAGCGCCGAACGGTACTTCGCGGGAATCCAACGCCACCGTGCCACCGACATTCTCTGCGTACCGACCATGGCGGTGGCCATGGTGGAGAGCCCGGTGCGATCGGATTATGACCTCTCCTCTCTCAAGGCAATCCTCTGCGGCTCTGCCCCGGCACCGATCTGGCTCTGGACGCAGATTGCACAGGACTTCGGCGTGCAGGAGATCGTCACCGGGTACGGGATGACGGAGTGTGGCGGCGCGATGACCCTCACTCGGCCGGAAGATTCTCTGCATCTGACCTCCGAGACCGTGGGTCGACCCAAAATGGCTGGCGCAGCCTCGGTTCCGGGATCCGACGACCTGGTCGTCTACAAGACCGTGGATCCGGCGACTGGTGCTGACCTGGGCCAGGGGCAGGAAGGGGAGCTGGTGTCGTGTGGGCCGACCGTCATGCAGGGGTTCTGGAACAGACCCGAGCAGACGGCGGCGGCGCTGCGAGGCGCGTGGTTGCACTCGGGTGATCTCGGGGTCGTGCGTCCCGACGGATACCTCCAGGTCACCGGGCGCAGCAAGGAGCTCTACAAGAGCGGCGGCGAACTGGTGATGCCCAAGGAGATCGAGGATCTCCTCGCCAGGCACGACGATATCAGCCAAGTGTTCGCCATCGGACTGGTCGACGACCGTTGGGGTGAGGTCGGTTGTGCTGTCATCGTTCCCGCTCCCGGTGCGGTGATCACCGAGACTGATGTGTTGGCGATCTGCCGGGCCAGTCTGGCCAAGTTCAAGGTGCCCAAGAGAATCGTGTTCTGCGCCGCCGACGATCTTCCCAAGACACCGACGGGCAAGGTTCAGAAATTCAAACTCGTGCAGCAGCTGGCGCTCTGAAGTCGCAGGCGCTCGCTAGCCGGTGTGTTCCTTGAGCTGCCCGACGTGGTCGACCCGTTCAACGTGTGTCGGTGCCAGTGGCTCGGCGATGAGGCAACTGACCCCGGCCTCGCGATAGGCCTCGACCCGTTGCCGGATATGCCCGATCGGGCCGACGAGGGCGATCGAGCGGACGAACTCGTCGGGTACGGCGGCCACGGCCTCTTGCTTCTTGCCTTGCAGATAGAGGTCTTGGATCGACTCGGCTTCGTCGGCGTAGCCGTAGCGGGTGAACAGAGTGTTGTAGAAGTTTTTGCCCTTGGCGCCCATGCCACCGACATAGAGCGCGACGTGGTTGCGTACGCCCTCCAACGCGGCCGCTTCGGTTTCGGAATCGTCGGTGACCAGCAGGAAGGTCTGTACGGCGATCCCGAGCTCACCCAGCGCCGGATCCCGCTTGGCCCGACCCGCTGCGAGCGCCTCGCCGAAGGCCCGCTGAGCCAGTTCGGGATGGAACAGGAACGGCTGCCACTCGTCGAAGATCTCGGCGGCCAATGCGACGTTCTTCGGCCCGATCGCCGCCAGCAGCATCGGAATCCGTTCGCGGAGCGGTCGGTTCAT
>NZ_JBOGDD010000689.1:0-17121 GCF_050701675.1 Mycobacterium sp.
GAGGTCGCCGACGCCGTCATCGGGCTCTACCGGCGATACCGCGATGCCATGGTGCATCTGGAGGCGCTCACCGACTCGCGCTCCGAGGGGCCGTCGTCGATGCCCCACGAGCACGTGCGGGACTTCTTCTACCGTCATCAGAACTACGTCGACGCGGTCGACCGGGAGGCCGAAGACCTCTCGGCCGAGATCGGCAAGCTCGGCGGCGACCTGCCACAGAAGTTGCGAGCTCACCTCGAGGGCCGCCATGGAATCCGGGTCGTTACCGGGCGCCGGGAACGCGACGGGGATATGTACACCTTCGACGCCGCCAGAGGCGTACTGACCCTCGCCGCGGATCTGCGTGCCGGACAGCAGGCATTTCGAATGGCCACACAGATCGCCCTACTGGGCGCCTCGGCGACGCTGGACAAGGTGCTCGACGCCGAGACCTGGGAGGACCAGACGACTCACGACCTCGCCCGCCTCGGCCTGGCCCATCACTTCGCCAGCGCGTTGATCCTGCCGTACACGACGTTCTACAACGCGGCGGAGAAGTCTCGCTACGACGTCGAGGTACTCGCCGAGCGCTTCGACGTCGGCTACGAGACGATCGCCCACCGGCTGAGCACGCTGCAGCGGCCCGGCATGAGGGGCGTTCCGTTCATCCTCGTTCGCGTCGACAAGGCCGGCAACATCTCGAAGCGTCAGTCCGCGACCGGATTTCACTTCTCGCACACCGGAGGCACCTGCCCGCTCTGGAACGTGTACGACGCGTTCTCCTCGCCGGGGAGGGTCGACGTCCAGATCGCGGAGATGCCGGACGGGCAGCGCTACCTGTGGCTTGCACGCACCGTGTCCCATCGACGCGGCGGGTACGGTACCGCGGCCAAGACCTTCGTCGTCGGGCTTGGTTGTGAACTCCGCCAGGCGAGCCGGCTGGTCTACAGCAAGGGCATCGACCTGGTGGATCCGGACGTCGTACCCATCGGACCGGGGTGCCGGACCTGTGATCGCCAGCAATGTCCGCAGCGCGCGACGCCGCCGATCGGTAGGCAACTGTCCGTGGATGCGGCGCGCGGGCGCTTCGTGCCCTACCCGTTGACCTTCCCAGGCAAGGCGGGAGAGCCCGCGACGGTCGTTACCTGATCACTAAATTCCTTGGGCGGCAAGCTGACTCGAGTTGCGGTCAGCGGTCCCAATCGGGGTTGCTGAACCCGAGCGCGTGGTAGAAGCCCTGAATGTGCCTGGCGACCAGTTCGGCCGCCGCATCGCCGTCACCGGCGGCAATCGCGTCGACAATCACCTCGTGCTCATTGGTCAGGTGCCCCATCGTGCTCGCCGGATCCTCGAGATTCTCGAAACCACGGACCATGGCTTGGCGCAACGCTTCCCGCATGGCGGCCATCAGAGCGGCCGCGAGACCGTTACCGGACATCTGCGCGATGGCAACGTGAAATGCCGCGTCGAGATCGTTGTAGCCGGCCGTCGTGTGGGTGCCTCGCATGTCACCGACGAGCGAACGCAGGTGCTCCAACTCCTCAGCGGTGGCGGCTCCCGCAGCCTTGCGGCACGCCAACCGTTCCAGCATCAGCCGGGTCTCGATGAGATCGTCCTGGGTGAACGACGCCAGCTGCAGGTGAATCCGCAACACCATGCCCATCCCCGCGGTGGTGTCCTTGACGATCCTCGACCCCGACGTCGGGCCGGATCCCGTTCCGGCCTCCACGACGCCGATGGCCTCGAGGATTCGAAGGGCCTCCCGCACCGCCCCGCGGCTCACCCCGAGGGCTTCTGCCAACTGCCGCTCGGGTGGCAGGCGATCGCCCGCCTTGAGCGTCCCGCTGTTGATGCGGTGCTCTATCTCGGCGACCACCTGCTCGTGCGTGCGCATGCGTGGCAGCGGCTTCCACTCGGATGGCGTTGTCTCCGACACATGTGCCCTTCTGCCCTCTCGCGGGATTCGATCCGGGTTACACAGTACCGACCACGGCGTGGTTCATCGGCAAACCGTCACGCGCCGCGCCCCGACGATCCCGCCAGGTCGAAGGACTCGAACAGCTTGCGATCGTCGATGACCCTGCGGGCCTTGAACTCGGTGCGCTCGAACGTCGACGGCGCTACGGTCACCACCTTGGCGCCCACCCCCAGAATGGTGCGCAGGTCATCACCCACCTTCTTGGCCCACACGTCCTGGCTGACCGTCGCCAAGGCCAGATCGAACTCGACCTGGACCAGCAACTCGTCCATGGCCGCCTCGCGCGAGATGATGATGCGGTGCTCGCCGCCGTATCCCTCGGCGCTCATCACCACCTCGTCGATGGCGTTCGGATGCACGTTCTCGCCGCGGATCTGGAACATGTCGTCGATCCGGCCGTAGATGCCCTTCGGCAGGAACGGGTACGTGCGGCCGCGGGCCGCATCGGGGGCTTCCCAGCTGGTCAGATCATTGGACAGCAGCCGGATCATCGGCTGCGACGTGCGTTCCAACGTCGTGTAGACCGGGGTGCCCTCGCTGCCGTACGGCGCGCGGCGCAGGGTCGCCGGGTGGCACACCTCGGTGTAGACCAGGTCCTGCCAGGCGAAGACACCGGGTTCGTTCGCGCCGGCGCCGAGATGCATCCATGGCGCCACTTCGCCCATGCTCCCGCAGTCGTACACCTCGACGCCCCAGGCGTCCACGATCCGCTGGCGAATGGCCGGCACGCTCGCGCCGGGCTCGCCAGAGAAGAACATCTTGCGCAGGCCCAGATCCCGTGGCTCGATACCATTCTCGGTGGCGACCTCGGCCAGCCGGAGCGCATAGGACGGGGTGCCGTAGAAGACCGTCGCCGACATCTGCCGCATCCATTGCAGCGTCCGGAGACTCTGTCCTGCGAATCCGGCGCCGAACGGAAACACGGCGGCGCCAAGGCGTTCCGCACCGCTGTATGCGCCCCAGGAACCCCAGTACTGCGTCAGTGGCGAGCCGATGAATACGACATCCGACGGCCGGATCCCCATCCCCCACATCACCCGGGCGTGAGCATTGGCGACCGCCACCCAGTCGTTCTGGCTAATGCCGAACGCGGTGGGCCTACCCGTCGTGCCGGACGTGCCCTTGATGTGCGTGACGTCGATGGGATCGATGCACAGGTAGCTGCCGTACGGCTCGTGCTCGGCCTGATCGGCGCGCAGCTCCTCCTTCTTGACCACCGGCACCGTCTCGAAAGCCTCCAGCGAGGTGATGTCCCCGGGCTCCAGACCCGCCTCCGACCACTTGCGGCGGTAGAACGGCGCATGCTCCCAGGCGTAGCCCATCAGTTGCTGGATTCGTTCGAGGATCTTCTCGTCACGCTGCTGGGGATCCATCGTCTCTCGGACGGGAAACCAATACTCCTGCTCCGCCGGCGGCCGGTACGAGGCGTCATAGCGCGGAGGCCAACCCCATGACTCCATCTCGGGCGTCATGAGCGCGCTTCCGTCGAGGCGTCCGCTTCGACGGAGGCGATCGAGAAACTCGGCCACGCCGACGGGTCGTTCATGTGTCTGCCTCTTCTCCCAGGGAGTACCAAACTGTGGTACTACCATAGAACGGCAGGCGTGACACACGCAACAGTGCGAGCGTGAACCGCTCTGCATCACAGGTCCATCGGCGTCGCGGCGCCGCACGCCGGTGCGTGGCGCTCTTGTCTGCGAATCGGCGCTGCGAGACGATGTGGCGATGCCGCCCACGACGCGTGTTCTCGTTCTCGGATCTGGCTTCGCCGGGCTGTGGGCCGCCTTGGGCGCCGCCCGGCGGCTGGACGAGCTCGGCGTTCCCCAAGGCGCGGTCGACGTCACCGTCGTCAGTTCGCAACCGTTCCACGACATTCGGGTCCGCAACTACGAGGCCGATCTCAGCCCGTGCCGAATCCCGTTGCAGGACTTACTCGATCCGGCCGGCGTCGGGCACGTCACTTCTGACGTCACCGGAATCGACGCCGCGGCCGCGACGGTGAGCACGGCTGACGGCGCAACCCTTGGCTATGACCGCCTCGTACTGGCGCTGGGCAGCAGCGTGGTCAAGCCGGACCTTCCCGGGCTCACCGAGTTCGGTTACGACGTGGACACCTACGACGGCGCGACGAGGCTGCAGGCGCACATCCGCGGTCTCGCCGAACGCACGCCGGATGCCGCGACCGCGACGGCGGTCATCGTCGGGGCCGGCCTCACCGGAATCGAGATCGCCAGTGAGCTGCCGAAGATGCTGTCGAACGCGCTTGGGGCCGGAGTCACACCGCGGGTGATCCTCGTCGACCGCAACCCGCACGTGGGTTCGGACATGGGTCAGTCGGCTCGGCCGGTCATCGAGGACGCGTTGGCCGAGAACAAGGTCGAAACCATCACCGGCGTGGGCGTCACCGCCGTTGACGAGCGAAGCGTGACGCTGTCGTCCGGGGACGTCTTGCCTGCGGCAACGGTGGTGTGGTGCGCCGGAATGCGGGCGAACCCTTTGACGGCGCAGTTCGGGATACCGTGCGACAAACTGGGTCGGCTACCCGTTGACGACTACCTGAGAGTTGGGGGTCTTGCCGGTGTGTTCGCCGCAGGCGATGTGGCAGCGGCGAGGATGGACGACGAACACGTATCGGTGATGTCGTGTCAGCACGGTCGGCCGATGGGCCGCTATGCGGGCTACAACGTGATCAGCGACTTGCTTGGCGCCCCCATGCTGTCACTGCGAATCCCTTGGTACGTCACCGTTCTCGACCTCGGGCCGGCCGGTGCGGTGTACACGGAGGGCTGGGACCGCAGGGTCGTCAGCAGCGGCGCAGCGGCCAAGTCGACCAAGCGGGTGATCAACGGTGAACGCATCTATCCCCCGCTCACCGGCGACCGAGCCGCACTGCTCGCCGCGGCCGCCCCGGAGTTGCAGGCCGCGCCCGCTCACGGTCATTGATCACGAGCCGACTGGCTTGAACACGACGCACACAGGCCTGGATTGAGCCACTTCCCGTGGGCCGACAGAACATGGTTGCCGGTCCTGCTGCAGCCCACCGCGCAGTGTGCCGACGCGGGCTTCAGTAGACCGGTTTAAGCGCCGTCCGACGGACGGATCCCGTCTGGCTGCCGCCGGGGCGGTGCCGCTAACGCAGCGCACGCCGATCCATGGAGCGGCAGGACATCACCGAAAAGAATGTTCGTTTTCTCACATCAATGCTTGAATTTTCACATCTACTGTGACTATCGTCATGATCGCCAAGAAATGTTGCGTACATCACCAGACGTACATGGGAGTACTGATGACGATGCAAAAGGACCGACGGGCCACCGCCGCGTCACCCGCTGCCACGGCGCCCGTCGCGCAGACCCGGCGGAAACTCCGTGCGGTCCTCGGCGGAATCCTGCCGGTGCTCTCGTTCGCGGCCATCATCCTGATCTGGGATCTTTCCGTGCGGATCTTCGAGATCCCCAAGTATCTGCTCCCGGGACCGGGCGAGGTCGTCGCCCGCATCTTCTCCTCAAGCGAATCTCTTTGGCGCAACGGCATAATCACGCTGCAGGAGATCTTCCTGGGGTTCGGGCTCACCGTGGCCACCGCGATACCCCTTGGCCTGCTGGTAGCTCTCTCGAGTGTGGCCCGCCGCATGGTGTACCCGGTTCTGGTCTTCATTCAGCTAGTGCCGAAGATCGCGATCGCGCCACTCTTCATCATCTGGGTTGGCTTCGGCATGGAGTCCAAGGTCCTGCTGACTGTGATGATGACCTTCTTCCCCCTACTGCTAGCGAGCATTTCGGGATTCCAGATCCTCGACCAGCGCTACCTCTACCTGACCCGGTCGATGGGTGCGACCATCTGGCAGACCTTCCGCTTCCTGCGGTTCCCCTCGGCGCTGCCCGTCATCTTCAGCGGGCTCAAGACCTCCGCCACGATTGCCGCGACCGCCGCGATCGTCGCCGAATTCGTCGGCGCGAACCAGGGACTCGGCTACCTGCTGCTGCAGGGCACCTCAAACCTCGACACGACGCTGGTGTTCGCCATCCTGTTCGTGCTCACCGTCATCGGCCTCGCGCTGAACTACCTCGTCGAGTTCGTCGAGTGGGTCATGACCCCCTGGCAACGGTCGCGCACCCTCGACTGACATCGCAGGCAGCTCCGATTCCGCATCCATCCACCCATTGAAAGCAAGGGACGTCAGATGAAACATGCCACCACAACGCTGTGGAAGCTCGTACTCGCCGGACTCGCCGCGGTCCTCGTCTTCGTTCTCTCCGGATGTGGCGGCGGTGATGCCAACGACTCTGGCTCCTCGGCCTCCGAAGGTCTCACCCCCGTCACTTTTCAGCTGAATTCCCCAGCCGCGGGCTATAACTCCGGTTTCGAGCTCGCACTGGTGAACGGCTATTACAAGGATGCTGGGCTCGACGTCAAGATCGAGCCCGGCAACGGCTCGGCGAATACCGCGCAACTCGTCGCCGCGGGGCAGATCGACATCGCCTACGCCGACTCCGCAGCGGTCATGGGGCTCGTCAAGGACGGCGCCAAGATCACCGTCGTCTCCACCATCCTGCAGAGCAATCCGAATCAGGTGACCGCGCTGGCCAAGTCCGGCATCACTTCGATCGACCAGATCAAGGGCAAGAAGGTCGCGGTCCCCAACGGGTATTCGCAAGCGGCGATGTTCCCGCTGGTGCTCAAATCAATCGGCTTGACCGCCAGTGACATCGACGAGGTGAACATGCCGGCCGAATCGATGGTCGCCTCCCTGCTGCAAGGCCAGGTCGACGTCATTCTCGGTTCGATCGACAACTTCGGGGTCCAGCTGAAGCAGCAGGGCGCCGACACCGTCGACTTCCCGTTCTCGGATCATGGTGCCGCGACCGTGTCGACCTCCATCATCGCGTCCGACTCCTTCCTCGCGAAGAACCCGGAGGCCGTGCGCGCCTTCGTCAGCGCGAGCCTCAAGGGCTGGTCTGCCGCCATCGACGACAACGACGCGGCGCTCGCCGCCATGAGCAAGGTATTCCCCGACGCCACCGCCGAACTCGGCCAGGGCCAGCTGGATGCAACCGAGGTACTCATGTGCGCGAACGGCGCCAAGTTCATCGGCAAGGCGAGCCCCGAGCAGTGGGCGACGACCGTCGAGAATCTCGCCGCGATCGGCACGCTGCCCACGGACAAACCGGCGACGGATTACTACTCGCTTGATTACGTGCCGAAGGAGTCCGAGCTTCGTGCCTGCCCGATCTCCTGACCCGGACCCGCGACCACCAGCAGAGGTGACATCCATGACCAGAACCACGGCGCCCCGAATCTCGGCCTCCACTACCAGCGGTGTCGGCATCCGGATCGACAACGTCGAAAAGGTCTTCGCGCAAGGCACCGAGAAGGAGTTCCGCGCCCTCAATCCGGTCAGCCTCGACATCGCCCCCGGCGAGTTCGTTTCCGTCGTCGGACCGAGTGGCTGCGGTAAGAGCACTTTGATGCTGATGGTTGCGGGTCTCCTCAACGCGTCAACCGGCCGCATCTCGGTCGACGGGAAGCCGCTCAGTGGCCCGCTCACGGAGGTCGGCATCGCCTTTCAGGACCACCTGCTGCTCGACTTCCGCACCGCAGAGGACAACGTGCTGTTGCAGGGGATCGTGCGGAAACGCGACATGGGTCCGATAAAGGCCAGAGCGGCTGAGCTGTTCCGCAGCCTCGGCCTCGAGAAAGCCCGGCACAAGTACCCGAATCAACTCTCCGGCGGTATGCGCCAGCGGGTTTCACTCGCTCGGACACTGGTACACGATCCGCCGCTGCTGATGATGGACGAGCCGTTCGGAGCGCTCGATGCGCTCACTCGGCTCCAGGTCCGCAAGGACCTCGAGGAGCTGTGGATGGGTAAGCGGCCGACCGTCCTCTTCATCACCCACAGCGTCGAGGAGGCCGTTGGACTTTCCGACCGCGTCATCGTCATGGGTCCCTCGCCCGGGACGATCGTCGACGAGATCACGATCGACCTGCCCCGCCCCCGTCCACTCGCCCTTGGCGACTCGCCCGAGTTCGGCGAGTACGCGGCGCGGATCTACGACCACTTCGAGCGCCTCGGCGTCCTTCACTGAATCGGGACGGGGACATGAGTATCCGATTTGACGCCGACGACCCGGCGGCGGCACCTGGCGCACGCTGGGGCATCCTCGGCCCGGGCTGGGTGGCCGGCCGATTCGCCGCGGGCCTGAAAACCCACACCCGGTCGACGATCACGGCCTTAGCGTCCCGCGACCCCCGACGTGGCGACGTGTTCGCCGACCGCTGGGCCGTCCCGAGGGTGCACCGTGACTACGCCGCACTTCTCGACGACGACTCGGTCGACGTCGTGTACGTCGCGACACCCAACACGCTGCACGTCGAGCACGCGCTGGCTGCGATCGCGGCGGGCAAGCACGTCGTCGTCGAGAAGCCACTCGCCATGAGCGAGTCGGACGGCCGACGTATCTTCGACGCGGCCGGTGCCCGTGGCGTATTCGCAATGGAGGGAATGTGGACGCGGTTCCTACCGCACAGCATCGCCCTGCACGACGCCGTCGAACGCGGTCTGCTCGGCGAAGTCGAAGAGGTGTGGGCCGAGAGCGGCAAGGCTCAGTTCGGCGAAACGCTCATTCCGCGGCTGCTCGATCCTGCCCTCGGCGGCGGCGCGCTCGCGGACCTCGGCGTGTACACGCTGTCCCTGGCGGTGCATCTGCTCGGCGCGGTCACCGCGGCCACCGAAGTCGGCAGTCACCGTCGTTCCCGCGGCGGGGTCGACACGCGCGTCGACGCGTCGCTGGTACACGAACGCGGATGTTCATCGCACTCGGTCTCGCTCGATGAGGATCTGCCCGGTGACGCACGGATAACCGGAACCGACGGAATCATCGTGATCGATGGCCCATTTCATCGGCCATCCGCATGGCGGCTCACGCGCCGCGACGGGGTGGGCGAATCGTTCGACGGCCGACTGCCCAATGGGTTCGAGTGCGAGGTGGCGGCGGTCGGCACGGCCCTTGCCGACGGAAGACTCGAGCACCCGCTGCTGCCGCACCGCGCGACGCTCGATGTGCTCGCCGCCGCCGACCGCATCCGCGCCAAGGCCACCTGCGGGGAGGTCGTGGGTGTCTGACATCGACGTCGTCTGCATCGGCTCGGCGAAGTACGACACGCTTGCATGGGTTGATCACCAGCCGGTCGAGGACGAGCGGATCGTCACCGACCGCATCGTCAACGCACCCGGCGGCAACGCCAACACGTCAGCGGCGGCCATGGCGCGGCTCGGCGTTCGAGTGGCGCTGTGCACTGTCATCGGTGACGACCTCCCCGGGCGCTTCCTCCTCGAGCGGATGGAGGAACAGGGCGTCGACACCCGATTCGTCGTGCGCGACCGCGACCTCGCCACCCCGCAAAGCGTCAACGTCGCGATGGGTGCCTCGGCAACCCGCACGATCATCACCGTGCCGGCCCACCGCGTGGATGCTGCGCGGGCCATCGCCTCCCGGCCGGCATGGATTCACCTCGACGCCGAGGGACACAACTCGACGGCAGGTGCGCTGCGTTCCCGCGTCGGCAGTCGGGTCAGCGTCGATGCCGGCATCCATGTCGACGCCACCGACCTGCGCGAGTTCGACCTGTATGTGCCGACGCGCGCGCAGATCATGGCCCGGTTCCCGGCATCTGACCTCCGCGGGTCGATGCAGGCCGCGGTCGCAGCCGGTGCCGGCGACGTCGTCGTCACCGACGGCCCACACGGGTGCTTCGTGCTGTACGACGGGCGCTTCTCGTCGGTCGCCGCGTTCGCGGTGGACCCGGTCAGCACGCTGGGGGCCGGTGACGTCTTCCACGGCGCCCTCGTTGCCGCCCTGGTTCATGGCACGGACCTTGAGACTGCGGCGGTCTGGGCGAACGCCGCCGCTGCGCTGTCATGTCGAGCGCTCGACGGCCAATCTGCCATCCCGCACCTCCAGGAACTCACCACCTACATCGACGCGGCCGACGCCGTGCGAGCCAATCACGCCGGACCGTCCGGCGCATTTGATCGAAGGAGCACATCAGCATGACGACGAACACGGAACGGGCCAGTGCGGTCGAGGTGCTCGGCAAGGATGGCGCGATGACCATGCTCGCCCTCGATCAACGGGGTTCGCTGCGCACCATTCTCGCGGCAGGGCGAGACGAGTCGACGATCTCGGACAACGACATCCGCGCCTTCAAGAAGACGGCGATCTCGGTCATGTCCGACATTGCCTCCGCAGTCCTGCTCGACTCGGAGCTCGGTGACGAAGCGATCGCCGCGCTGCCCAGCACCACGCCGCTCATCCTCTCGGCGGACGTGTTCGAGCAGCCACCCGGACAGTTCGTCCTTCGCTCGCGCGTCGACCCTTCGCTCACTGCCGAGCGGATTCACGAACTCGGCGCCTCGGCGCTGAAGCTGCTGATGATCTGGAAGCCCAACGTCGACGTCGAGTTCCGTGCGACGGAGGTCGCCAAGTTCGTTGAACTCGCTCGCAGCGCCGGAGTCGTGTCGTTGCTCGAGGGCATCGTGCGCACCGACGACGGCGACCGTTACCCCGACGTCGAATCACATGGCGAGGCCGTGCTCGCCGCCGCCAAAGAGCTTGCGGCCTTTGGCCCCGACGTCTACAAGGCCGAAGTCCCCGGCTACCAGCCGGGCCAGCTCGACCGGGTTGAGGAATACGCCGGCCGCGTCACGCAGGCGCTACCGATGCCCTGGGTGGTGCTCTCCAACGGGGTCGAGGCGGCCGACTTCGCCGAAGCGGTTCGTCACGCCGTCACCGGCGGGGCCAGCGGCTTCCTTGCGGGACGGGCGATCTGGGCGGACGCCGCAGCCAGTGATGACCCGCATGGTGCGCTCGAGAGCCTGAGTCGCGGGCGATTGGAGAACCTCATCGATATCGTGCGAGGCGCGCGGCACGACCGCTGACGCGCATCACCCGCCAGAGATCACGAAAGAACGGCACGGAGGTACCAGACACATGGCCGAGACGGACAGCTCCGAGGAGTTCCGGTACGTGTCAGCGCCGCAGCGCAGGGCGCGGATGCGGGCAATGATCCTCGACGAGGGCTTCTGTACGACAGCGGAACTCGCCGTCTACTTCGATGTCTCTGAGATGACGGTGCGAAGGGACGTGTCGAAGCTCGCAAGCAGCGACGCGTCCCTTCGTATCGTGCACGGCGGTATCAGCGCCGTGCCTGCCGCGCAATCCCTCGGGATCGACCATCGTGCGCGGAATGCCCGCAACCCCACACTCAAGGAGGCAATCGCGGCGCGCGCTGCCGAGTTCGTCGTGGCCGACGCGACGATCGCGCTGGACTCAGGAACCACGACGCTTCGCATGGTCGAGTCGCTTACGCGCCATTCTTCCGTGCACGTCGTTTCGCAGTCACTGCCCGTGATGGCAGCCCTCATCAACCACGACAACGTCGAGCTCACCGGGCTCGGCGGCAACCTAGTGCGCACCTCCCTCTCCTTCGAGGGACCAACCACGATCGAGTCCATCCGAAACCTCCGCATCGACACGTACTTTCTTGCCGCGACATCGATCGACGCGCGCGGCGTGTTCTGCGGCAACGACTACGACGCGGCGACCAAGCGGACGTTGGTCGACGTGGCCGACGAGGTCGTACTCGTCACCGATTCAACAAAATTCACCATCAGCTCGCGCATCCGTGTGTGCGCCCTCGATCGCATCTCCCGGCTCGTCACGGACGAGCGGATCAGCGATGAGCACCGCCGCATGGTCGAGGACGCCGGCATCGACGTCGTCACCGTGCCGGTGCACGACAGCGAGCCCGAACCGACAGGACACTCATGACGAACGACGAACCCACCAGCTCCCACCACCGCATCGCCGTGATCGCCGGAGACGGCATCGGCCTCGAGGTCACCCCCGCGGCGATCCGCGTGCTCGACACCGTAGGCGCCCGGCACGGCATCTCCTTCGATTGGGAGGAAACCGGTTGGGGCACCGAGCATTACTTCAAGCACGGCCGGATGATGCCCAGTGACGCAATCGATCGGCTTCGGTCCTACGACGCGATCTTCCTCGGTGCGGTCGGCCACCCCGACGTACCCGACGTCGAAACGCTCTGGGGCCTACTCATCCCCATCCGCCGTTCGTTCGATCAGTACATCAATCTGCGGCCCATCGAGACCCTCCCAGGTGTCAGGTCGTTCCTGCGGAACGACGCGGACATCGACCTCGTCATCGTGCGCGAGAACGCCGAGGGCGAGTACTCGTCGATCGGCGGCCGCATCTACTCGGGACAGCCCGAGGAAAGCGCCTATCAGCAGGCCGTCTTCACCCGCCGCGGTGTCGACCGCGTCACCCGGTACGCCGCCGACCTGTCGATGACCCGCGGCCGTGCACTCACGTCGGCGACCAAGTCCAACGGCATCATTCACACGATGCCGTTCTGGGACGAGGTGGTGTCCGACGTCATGCGTGACTACCCACTGATCACGCTGACGCCTGTGCTCATCGACGCCCTCGCCGCGAAGCTCGTCATGCACCCCGAGCGTTTCGACGTCATCGTCGCATCAAACCTGTTCGGCGACATCCTCTCCGACCTCGCTGCTGCGGCCGTCGGCTCGATCGGCGTCGCACCCAGCGCCAACCTCAACCCCGAGCGGCGCCACCCCTCGATGTTCGAGCCGGTGCACGGCTCCGCACCGGACATCGCCGGTGAGGGCGTCGCGAATCCGATCGGTCAGATCTGGGCCGGAGCAATGATGCTCGATCACCTCGGCCACACCTCCGCCGCAGCAGAGCTCAAGGCGGCGTTCCGAAGCGTCCTCGCCGACGGGATCTCCACACCCGACCTCGGCGGCACCGCGTCAACCGACGAGGTCACCGCCGCGGTCATTTCCGCAGTTTCCGCACTAGCCACAGTCGCTTGAAAGGACAACACCAATGGCACCCACACTGACTGACTTGTCCACCAAATCCGCTGCCCGCGAACAGCAGTTGTACATCGATGGCCACTGGGTCGTTGGAGAGGGGTCCATCGCGGTCACGTCTCCGTGGGACGACTCGATAGTCGGCCACACTTCGGCTGCGACGGCCGACCAGGTCACCCTCGCGATCGCCTCGGCCAGCGCTGCACTGGCCCGGGGGTTGGCGCCGCATCAGCGCGCCGCCGTGCTCCGTGCCACCGCCGCACTACTGCGCGAGCGGTCAGAAGAGTTCGCGCAGAGCATCTCCCGCGAGGCGGGCAAACCCATCCAACTTGCCCGCGTCGAGGCGGCGCGAGGCGCGGAGGTATTCGACTACGCCGCGGACGAAGCCCGCAGCATGCCCGCCGAGGCGGTGCCGGTCGACGGCAGCGCACCAGGCGCCGGGCACGTAGCCTTCACGATCCCGCAGCCGCTCGGCGTGATCGCCGCGATCACCCCGTTCAACTTTCCGCTCAACACCGTGGCCCACAAGGTTGCGCCGGCCATCGCAGCGGGATGCGCCGTCGTGTTGAAGCCTTCGGAGAAGACCCCTTTCACTGCAGGCCTGCTCGCCGAGCTCATGACCGAGGCCGGGTTGCCCTCGGGGTTCTTGAACGTGGTGACCGGCGACCCGGCGACGGTGGTCAGCGTGCTCACCGGAGATGACCGCGTCGCCGCGATCACGTTCACCGGATCGTCGCGGATTGGGTGGCAGCTCAAGGCGGCCTCGCCGAAGAAACACCACACCATGGAACTCGGTTCGGCGACCGCGATGTACGTCGCCGCCGATGCGGATGTCTCGGCGGCTGTCGCCGCGGCGGCCAAGTCGGCTTTCGGGTTCGCCGGCCAGGTCTGCCTGTCGCTGCAGCGGCTCTATGTGGAGGCGCCCGTATTCGACGCCGTCGTGGCCGGGCTCGCTCGCGCTGCGGACGCCATGATCGCCGGGAATCCCGCTGACGAAGCGACCGAGATCGGACCGCTGATCACACCGGCCGCCACCGAGCGGGTGCTCGAATGGCTCGGGGATGCACAGCGTGCGGGTGCAACCGTGAGAGCCGGGGGTGCTACCGACGGGCCCGTCCTGCGGCCGACCGTCGTAACCGGCGTCGCACCGAGCGCCCGTCTGGTGTGCAGCGAGGTGTTCGGCCCGGTCGTTTCCGTACTTCCCGTCGACGGTGTCGAGCAGGCGCTCGAGCAGATCAATGCGGTGCCGTACGGCCTCAACGCATCGGTGTTCACGTCCAACGTGGCGACGGCGATGCGGTTCAGCCGAGGGGTCGAGTCCGGTCAGGCGATCGTCAACGACGCCCCCAACTTCCGTACCGAAAACATGCCCTACGGCGGGGTCAAGGATTCCGGGCAGGGTCGCGAAGGCATTCCGTACGCCGTCCGCGAGTTCACGCACCACAAGCTGGTCGTTCTCGTCGGGTAGGGCTCGCTAGTAAAGACCTTGCGCCCGAAGGTCGGCGAGCATCGCGGTGACCGCCGCGATGATCTCGGCAGCTGGGCTGTCGAAGCGGCTTCCCAGCCGCTCGAGGGCGGTGTCTATGCGCTGCACGATCGCGCGATAGGCGTCAGCCGCGGCCTCGGCGTAGGCAGCGGTGACCGCCGCCTGGGATGGGTCGGCGTACCGCGTGGACAGATTCGCCAACTCGCCGGATAGGTCCTTGGCCTGCTGCTGCACCTTCCACGTGAGGTTGCGCGTGAACTCGAGGTCGGGCACGAAGTGCGACTCCACCTCCTCAGCCAGTCCGACCTCCAGCACGTAATCGATCTGGTACAGCGCGTCGACCGTACTTTCGGCGGACGCGATTCGGGGCCGCACCTCCAACGGCGGAATGGGAATCGTCAACAGTTGGGTCGACACCTCGGCCCGCGCCCATCGCTCCATGTCCGCGGCGTGGGCCCGCCAGTGGGCGATCTCGGCATCTGCGGCCTCCTGCGCGGCAGCGACGTCACCGCTCGCCTTCGCACGCGCCGTTGCCACCGCGGCGGAGGTGTCCGAGCGCACCTTTTCAAGCTCGAGGCGCACCCGCTGTACGGCTTCCTCCCCCGTCGCCCGCTCCGTCGTCCGTTCGGTACTCCGCTGTTCCGCACGTACCTCGGCGGCCCGAACCTTCTCCTCGGCCGCCGCCACCTCGGCCGCAGCACCGGCGCGCACCCGCGCGATCTCGGCCTGCAGCTGCTGCGCGGTCTTCTCCCCGGCTGCCCGCTCGGTCGTCCGTTCGGTGCTCCGCTCGACGGCGCGTGCCTCGGCAGCCCGAAACTTCTCCTCCGCCGCCGCCGCCGCGGCCGCAGCACCGGCGCGGACCCGCTCGAGCTCGGCTTGCACCTGCTGCATCGCCTCTTGATCGGCCGCCCGTTCCGCAGCCCGTTCGACATCCTTGCGCGCGGCCTCGGCCTCCACCGCGCGGACCCGCTCACTCGCCGCCGCAGCAGCGCGCGCGGATTCCCCGGCTTCACCCCGAGCTAGCGACGCCGCGGCTTCGGCGTCCAACCTGCCCTGATGCGCCTCACGGGTCTGCTCCTCGGCCACCCGGCGCAGATGGTCGGCCTCGACGAGCTGCATCGCCAGCGACCGGCGTGGCACGGGTGGCCCGTTGCGTGTGCGGTGTTCGACGAGTTCACGCTCACTCATCCCGGCCAATGCGACCGATTCGGCCCGTGGCTCGATCCCCAACCGCTCAGCGGCCGCGACGGCGTCCACCGCCGCGCGTCGGGTCAACGCCGCCCACCCGTCGACGTCGAGGTCCTCAATGTGTTGCCGCGTGGTTGTCATCGGCGCCGCCGCCCTCCCCCGCCCTCTTTCACCGTGGCGGAAGGCGTTTCACCCGCCGTCGTTGGCGTCGCGGTGTCGGGCTTCCGGTGCGTCGACGACGCCGGCTTGTCGTCGAGCTTGGCGACTGGCAGCCGCGTCGTCTTGGCGACCCCGAGTTCAGAAACGGGACCGCCCTGCTGTGCCAGCACCAGCAGGAGCTGCTCTTGGTAAACCGCTACGGCCTTGGCGAGCGTGCCGTCGCCGAGCTGCTCGGCATCACGGAGCAGCCCACCCAGCAGCTCCAGGGTCACCGCAGGCCCAAGACCCAGGGTGGCGCCCTCGCTGACCGCAGGCTCTATCCCTGCGGTTTCCACCACCCACTGCCACCGCTCCCAGCAGCGCGCCACCGCCAACGCATTCGCTGCATCGCCACGACTCTGTTCTAGATCGCGTTCCCGCTGCTCAAGCTGCTGCTGGGCCCGTTTTCCGGCTCTTCGGATCCCGTAAAGCACCGCACCCGAAGCGATGATCGCCGCGAGCAGCGCCACTAGGCCAGCGAAGCCAGGCGAGACAATGAAATCCCGCATCGGTAGATCTCCCAGAACGCTTGCTCGCAGAACATGGTTCACCGTGCCAGTCTCGCATTACCGCAACCCCCGTGACGACGGCAAAACCATCCGTAGTCAGTGCGGGGGCGCCGCAGCCAGTTCCGCGGCAAGATCGGCCGTCTCCCCACCCCGTGTACGACGCCGGATCACCGACCGACTGCGCGCGGATGTTGTTGCGGCACCCGAGTCAGGGCAGACCAGTCGGCGAGTAGCCGAGAGTTGGGGTACTAATCCATTCCCCTTTTGCTTGCAAAGCATCCATGACTATCGAAAAATAGCAACGAGGTGAATCGTGTCCCCCGAGGGATCTAACCCAGGTTCATTCCACCGTCGATGAGGATGTCGATACCGGTGATGTACGACGCGTCGGCAGACAGGAGGAAGGCAACCGCACCCGACATCTCGTCGATCGCGGCGAGACGTCCGAGCGGAATGCCGTCGGCAGCGGGATTACCCAGCGACCCGCGCATGAGATGGTCGATGTATCCCGGCGAGATCGAGTTCACGCGTATTCCGGCTACTGCGAACTCGAGCGCCGCAGCCTTCGTCATTCCGAGCACGGCGGACTTGGTCGCCACATACCCGATGCTGGTCCCTTCTCCTCCGGAATGAGCCCACACCGACGACACGTTGACGATCGAGCCGCCTCCCGCCGCACGTAGTGACGGGGCTACGGCCTTCATGCCGAGGACAACGCTGGTCTGGTTGACGGCGATCACCTGGGCCCACTTGTGGGCGGTGCACTGCTCGACGCCGGGGGTAGACGAGATACCCGCATTGTTCACGAGACCGTGGATCGCGCCGAACTCGGAGAGAGTCTCGGCAACGACTCGGGCCCAGTCGT
>NZ_JBOGDD010000690.1:0-9053 GCF_050701675.1 Mycobacterium sp.
GTCTGTCCCCGTGTCCGCAGGGTCTCAACGCGTCCTCGGAACTGTTCAACCGATCCCAACGGGAGTGGCGTGAGATAGCCGACGTCTGGCGCGCCAATCCCGACAACATCGACTACATGCTGATGGCATCGACGGTGCTCGACGCGCGGCCGATCACCCGCCCGGTGCTGATCCAGCCCCTGCGTAGCGCACTCGTCGGGGGCCTCGGCCGCGACGCCTTCACACGATCGTTGAGTCGCTTCTCGATGAGCGACCGCCCGCCGAGCGGTTTCGTCCGCGGGTTCGTCGTCGAGCGCTTCGGCGAACAGAAGGGCCACCTCAACCTCAAGAAGTCCGGTCTGCGCCCGGTGGCGTCATTGGCCCGCGCCCTCGCCCAGCGCACCGGCGACCCGACGGGATCCACCCCGCAACGGCTGGATCGCGCCCATCGCAGCGGCCTGATCACCGCTGACGAGGCCGACGCGCTGTCTGGCGCCTTCAGCCTCTGCTACCACCTCGTCTTCGACAGCCAGATCACCGCGATCAAGGAAGGACGACCCGTCGAGTCCGCAATCGATCCCGCCACGCTCGATCCACTGGAGCGACGGCACCTCCGCAGCGCGTTCCGAACGGTCAGCGGAATTCAGGAACGGTTGAGCCGCAAATGGTTCGGGTTCGAGGGGCTGTGAGGTGACGCGCAGTTGGACACGGCGTCTTCGCGCCCGCAGGCCGGCAGGCACCGACGTGGACTGGCGTGCGGACGCGTTCGTGGTGATCGACTTGGAGACGACGGGCCTCGACCCCCGCCGCGACCACATCGTGTCCTACGGCGCCGTCCCGATCCGCGATGGCAGGGTCAAGACGGCCGAATCGGTCTACGGACTGGTGCACGTCCCCGGTGACGTGCCCGCCACCTCCGTCAAATTTCACCACCTGCGGACTCAGGACCTCGACGGTGCTCCACCACTGGCCGACTGCGTCGCCGCCCTCGACGAACTGATCGACGGTCACCCCGTCGTCGCACACTGCGCCTGGATCGAACGCTCGTTCCTGCGCAAGGCATTTCGACGGTCCTACCTAACGTTCTCCAGTCCGATCGTCGATACCGCGGTGCTCGCCCAGCGCGTTCTCGACCTCGATCACGTCGCTGATCAGGTGGTGGCCCTGGAGTATGCCGCCACGGCCCTCGGACTTCCGGTCCACTCCCCGCACCATGCTCTCGGCGATGCCGTCACCACCGCAAGCCTGTTCATCGCGCTGGCCTGCCGACTGGAACGCGACCGCGCCCTGACGACCGCCACGCTGCTGCAGATGTCGGAATGACGGCCCCCGTCCTCACACTGTGTGAAATGCCCGCCTCTGAGCGACTATCGCGCCCGTCCAATTCCCTTGCATCACTTGGGTTTCAACAGTCACAGATCGCGGTTTCTTGTCGGTGGCGTCAACTTCTACCACCACCCCGAACGACTCCTCCCCGAACCCGACGACCCGTAGTGCTCAGGCGGCGTCGTGGAACACGAGTCCGAGGGTGAACCGGGTACCCGAGCGCACCGTCGAAACCCCGTGGCGCACTGGAGCTGCCGACCACCCGCGCTTCGACTGCACCGGACGGTCCCGCGTGGTGAACACCAGTCCGTGCCCGTGTGGAATGAGCGTGGCCGTGCCACGGGACTGCGCCCTGGGCCGCTGCTCGTAGAGCAGGAACTCCCCACCGGTGTGGTCGACTCCTGGCTCGCTGAGGTTGACGACGACCTGGAGCGGGAAGACCAGTTCGCCGTACAGGTCGCGGTGCAGGGCGTTCCAGTCCCCAGGGCCGTACTTGAGCAGGATCGGTGTCGGTTTGGTCTGCCCCGCGGTGTGGCACATCCGCAGCCATTCGGAAAGGCTTTCAGGCCAGGGTGTTTCGCGGCCCAGCCTGGTCCACCAGTCCCTGGCAATCGGCAGCAGCTTCGGATAGAGAGCGCACTTGAGGGCGTCGACCGCCTCGGGGAACGGCTCCGCGAAGTACCGGTACTCGCCTTCTCCGAAGCGGTAGCGCCCCATGTGCACCGTCGACCGGAACCGCGCCTCGTCGTCGTAGAGCGCGGCGATCTGGGCGGCCTCGCGCGGGGACAGCAGCGGTCCGGTCAACGCGCACCCGACGGCATCGAGATCGGCGCGAACGGCGCCCCAGTCGGTTGCCTCCACCCGGTGCCGCCACGAATCGACCTCGACGCTCATGCCGCCGCCTCGAGAGTCAGCAGGGTGCGCTTGGCCTCGACGCCGCCGAGATAGCCGCCCATGGCGCCGTCGCTGCGGACCACCCGGTGGCATGGCACGACGACGGGCAGCGGGTTGGTGGCACACGCCGAGCCCACCGCGCGGACGGCCTTCGGGTTACCCGCCAGTTCGGCGACGGCGGCGTAACTGGCGGTGTGCCCGTAGCCGATCTCGGGCAGGTGATGCAGGACGACGCTGCGGAACCCGGCCGACAGGCGCCAATCCAGGGACACGTCGAAACCCGTTCTGGCTCCGGCGAAGTACTCGTCGAGTTCACGGGCGACCTCGTCCATCCGGGCGGGCGCGAGCAGGATCCGGGGACTCACCCTGTCGGCCAGCTGTTGCAGAACGGTGTCATGCCCCTCGACGGCGTAGGCGACGCGGACGAGGCCGAGCTCGGTGGCGGCGATGAGAAGGGATCCGACTGGGCTGTCGAGGATTCGGTAGGCGACGTCGAGAACGCCGTCCTGCTGTGCGGCGTCGGCGAGCCTGGCGTGCAACGCGTTCAGTTCGTCGGCGCCAGGGTCGGTGATCCGCGTCAGGTCGCGGACGAGGTGTTCGTCAATCATCAGGTCCCTCTCTGGGGTAGGTGCGTCTCAGGGTGGCGATGCCGTCTGCGGCAGCGCGGCGGGCCGCGTCGGTGCTGCCGCCGAGTACGGCGGCGACCTCGGCGTAGGGCAGGCCGGCGAGGTAGTGGTAGGCCACGGCTCGCTTCTGCTTGTCGGGTAGGCCAGTGAGTGCGTCGGCGAGGTCGTCGTCGCGTTCGGCGCCGGGGGCGCTCGGGGTCTCTGGCAGGTCGTCGGTCGGGATCGCGCGTCGCGCCCTGGCGCGGGTGACGTCGACGGCCTTGCGGTGCGCGATCGTCACCAGCCAGGCCTCGACGTTGGCGTCGGCAGGCAGCTCGGGATAGGCCTTCATCGCGGACAGGAAGGTCTCCGACCATGCGTCGTCGGCGTCATCCGGTCCGACCACCGCACGGCAGACCCGCAGAACCGCCGGCCCGTGGTCGGAGACGACGGCCTCGAAGGCCCTTTTGACCGTCACGTTGAGTAGACGCTCCGTCCTCGGAGTTCACGAAGTTCCCATAGTGTCGGGCTGGTCGACGTCTTGTCGTGTTCCAACTCGAGCAGGTGCCGCTTGCGCGCCAGGCCGCCTGCGTAACCGGTGAGCTTGCCGTTTCGCCCCACCACCCGGTGGCACGGAACGACGATCGACAGTGGGTTGCGGCCCACCGCCGCACCGATCTCCTGCGCCGTCACCCCGCCGCCGATCCGGGCGGCGAGGTCCCCGTAGGTCGTCGTGTCGCCATACGGGATCCGCGCCACCAGGCTCCAGACCGAGTGCTGAAACGCGTCGCCGGCGGGAGCGAGCTCGAGGTCGAAGTGTCGGCGCTCCCCCGCCAGGTATTCGGCGAGCTGTCGGGTGACGTCCTCGAAACCCCGGTCGAGACGAGGCCCGAACGTCTCGGGATCCGGCAGGTGCCAATGATGCGGAAAGTAGACGCCGCGCAAGCCGGTCTCGTCCTTGACGATCGTGAGATCACCCACATCCATCGGGACGACGGTGTGCCACGTGGCCATGGTCTCCTCCTCGGGTATCGGTTGTACAGAGGGAAGACGTCGACGATGCGCGAAACGTGAGATCGGCGAATCACCAGTTGATCCAAATGATCCGCAGCGGTGTCCTCGATCTGGGACACGAAACCGTCACGACGTTTGCGCTTAGCCAAGTAAACGACGCGGTCGCGTACGCTGCCGCACACGACGGCCCGTTCGATCGGACCGTCCTGTTGCCCCGGGACGACGTCGACGGAGTGGCTGGTTCCTGAGCCTGTACTGGGATTCGGCTGAATTGTCAACGTATATCGAGGTGAAGCCGAACATCGGCGTTTGGCGTGGTTCGTAGCCGGGAACAAGCTGCGCACCGTTCACGTTGTGGTGACGCCAGCTCAAGACCCGAAAGGACCAAGAATGGCTACTGATTACGACGCACCTCGTCAGAAGGAAACCGACGATGTCGCCGATGAGTCGTTGGAGGCGCTGGCGGGTCGTCGCAACGACGCCGCGACCGCCGTACTGGACGTCGACGACGGGGAGGAACTCGAGGACTTCGAGCTTCCCGGTGCAGACCTCTCCGGTGAGGAGTTCACCGTCCGGGTCGTCCCCAAGCAGGCCGACGAGTTCACGTGTTCCAGCTGCTTCCTGGTGCACCACAGCCACCGCCTCGCCAGGCAGGTCGGCGACCGGATGATCTGCGCCGACTGCGCCTGAGGCGGTTCTGCTAGACCCCGCGCTCCACGGGCAGCCGTCCGCGATCGACGGCGGCGACCAGAGCCGCGTGGTCGGCTTCGGTTTGGTCGGCATAGCGCCGTGCGAACGTGCACAGCGCCCTGTCCACCCGATCGGAGCCGCCCATGTACCCGGCGATCATCGAGGCGCCGCTGGTTCTGGCATGCCCCTTGGCCAGCAGCTGTCCGACGACTCCCGCGTAATCGGTGAGCGCGGACGCGTCCATCGAGTCCAACGGGATCCGCCCCTTCATGTTCCGGAACTGCCGCACGTAGTACTGCAGACCGTCCATCGTGGTCCAGCCCAGCAGTGGGTCGCTCACCGTCTGCAGCGACTGCTGGTACTCGACCACTCGCTGCCCCTGGTGCGCGTGCCACGCCGAGTCGCCGTGTACGTAGCGCGCCAGCACTGACCGGCGGGCCTGCTTGAGCTGCAGGAACACCACGTCCTCGGCCGAGGAGCCCTCCAACAGCGCGACGTATGCGCGCAGGCCGACGCTGCCCACCCCGACCACCTTGTGCGCGACGTCGACGAGGGTGTAGCCGCCGAGAACGCGTCGCCAGTACGAGGGAAGGGTCTCCAGGTAGTCGTCGAGGGCTTCGGCCAGTGACTCTGCCTCGCGCGCGCCGGGACGGGTGATCAGGGGCGGTTCCTCGACGATCCTGCGCAGACCGTCGACCTCGTGGGTGAAGCGGGGCAGTGCCCGGTCGCCGGTACGGTGTCGCGCCCGCTCAGCCGAACGTGTGACCTGTTGCTGCAGCGGGCCCGCCGTCTCGGCGGCGAGCCGGTCGACGTCCAGCCGGACGAAGGACCGGGTGAAGAGCGGCAGGTCGGCCAGTCGGCGCAACTCGTGACGGTAGGCGGCGACGCACGACCGCACCGACGCGCCACAGTGCTCCTCGGACGTCCCGTTGTGACGCCCGGCGACCCAGATACTGGCCGCCAGCCGGCGCAGATCCCATTCCCAGCCGCCGGGATGTGCCTCGTCGAAGTCGTTGAGATCGATCACCAGGTCCAGCTCCGGTGAGGCGTAGAACCCAAAGTTGCCAAGGTGCGAGTCGCCGCAGACGACGGGTGTGATGCCGGTGGACGGCAGCCGCGCGACGTCGGATGCCATCACGACGGCCGTGCCGCGAAGGAACCCGTACGGCGAATCGATCATGCGACCGACCCGAATCGGGATCAGCCGGTCGACTCTGCCCTGGTGGCTGGTGTTGATGAGGTCGACCGGGTTTGGCCGGTCGGGCGGCTCCGTCCAATCCGCGAGCGACTTCCGCGGCACCCGTTTGCGCAGGCTCCTGCCGAGGGCATAGCGCTCGGCCCGAGTTACCGGCCGCTGCCGCAAGGACCGATACGCCGCGCCGTCGGCCTCGGCGAGAACGGTGTGCCCGCCGGAGTCCATGTGGGGCGATGTTACGACCGCGAGGGCTCCCACGCGGCGGGATCCCGGACCCGTAACCTCGGTTATGGCTATGGACGACGACGTGTTGACGCTGCCCGCAGGCCGGTTCCGGGTTCTCCGCGACGGCAGGCTGGTTCGTGCGCTCGGGCTGCGCTACGCGCTCGCACGCCGATTCCAGGAGTCCACCCCGGTGCCCGTCGCAGACGGAGTGATCGACGCGACCGAACGCGGGGCCGCGTGCCCGCAGTTTCCCTCGCGCCTCGCATTCGTCGTCGGATCAGTGCTCGACGATCTGTCGCAGGACGAGGACTGCCTCACCCTCGCCGTCGTCGCGCCCCTGCCGGACGGCACCGCGCGCCCCGTCATGGTGTTCTTCCACGGTGGCGCCTATGTGAGCGGCAGCGGGCAGGCCCCCATCTACGACCTGTCGGCGATGGCAGACGAGGGTGACGTCGTCACCGTCACCGTGAACTACCGCCTCGGCATCTTCGGGTATCTCGCGATCGAGGGCGTGGCACCGGCCAACCTGGGTCTGCTCGATCAGATCGCCGCCCTCCGATGGGTCCGCGAGAACATCGGAGGCTTCGGCGGGGACCCGACGAACGTCACCGTGTTCGGCCAGTCCGCGGGGGCGGACTCCATCTCCTATCTGATGGTCGCCGACGGGGCCGAGAACCTCTTCCACCGAGCGATCCTGCAGAGCGCCCCGCTAGGCGTCCAGCGTGACCGTGCCGCGATGAGCCGCGCCATGGGGGCCGCGGCGCACGACGCCCTCGGCGCAGGCCTCCAGACGGCGACCACCGAAGAACTGCTGGCGGTGCAGCTGACCGCGGCCTCGGCGGCGGTCGGCTTCGGTGCGCAGGCGCAGATGCCCTTCGGGCCCCAGACCGGTCACCATCCGCTGCCTGCCGACGACCGGGTCGAGGCCCGTCACCGGGACGTCGCTGCCCGAATGCCCATCATGATCGGCGCGACGGCAGACGACGCGCTGCCCTTCCTCGAGCTGAATCCGCGAACGGCGCCGATGCTCGGCGGCGCGGTGGTCGGACCGATGGTGCGCCGACTCCTGAGCGCGTTCTTCACCAGGCGTATGTTCAGCCGTCCCGCGGCCGCATTCGCCAAACGACACCGAGGTGGCGGCGGCCACGCTCTGACATACGGTTTCGATTGGCGACCGACCGGCGGGCCCCTCGGGGCCTGCCACTGCATCGAGCTTCCGTTCCTGATGGGGTCATTCGCCGACTGGGCGAGTGCACCGATGCTCGGATCGGGACACGAGCAGACCCTCGCCGAACTGGGCCCCCCGATGAGGCAACTCTGGTGTGAGTTCGCTCGCGGGATGTTCGACCAGGCGGATACCCACGTGCGCCTGCCGGGCACCCTCAGGCGGCACTGAAACCGGGAAGTCGCAGCAGCAGTCGTGCGCCCCCGAGAGGGCTGACGTCCAGTAGTGCTGTGCCGCCGTGCAATTCGGCCTGTTGGGCGACCAGCGCCAAACCCAGTCCCGAACCCGAGCGGGACGCCGTCGATCCGCGCGCGAAGCGGTCGAAGACGGCGGTGCGCTCTTCCTCCGGCACCCCTGCACCGTTGTCGTCGACCGCGATCTCCACGCCGGCAACGGAACTCACGACGCTCAGCCGGATCTCCGAGGCGCCGCCGTGCTTGACGGCATTGGCAATGGCGTTGTCGATCACCAGCCGCAGCCCCGCGGGCAGCCCGACTATCAGCTTGGACGGCGACGGCGAGAGAGTCACCTGCAGACCGGGATAGACCCGCAGGGCGTCGTGCGCAGCACGGTCGAGGAGCTCGGTGACGTCGAACGCGACGAAGTCGTCCGTGGTAGTCAATTCGCCCTGCGCGAGCCGCTCCAACGCCGTCAGCGTCGCCTCGATCCTGCCCTGGGTGCGCACGACGTCGCCGATCACCTCGTCACGCTGCTCGGGAGCCAGGTCCAGGGTGGACAACACCTCGAGGTTGGTCCGCATGGCGGTCAGCGGGGTGCGCAGTTCGTGGGAGGCGACAGCGGCGAAGTCGCGCGCCGACTCCAGAGCCGCCTTCGTTCGCTGCTGTTCGGTGCCGATGCGGGCCAGCATCCCCTCGACCGCCTCGGCGATCTCCACGGCCTCCCGCACTCCACGCACCTGGACCTCGTCGGGCATGGACTGGGCGTTGATGGCTCTGGCCTGCTGGGCCAGTAGCCGGAACGGATCGATCATGAGAAGCGAGATCACCCAGCCGACCAGGACGGTTCCCGCGATCACACCGCTGCAGATCATCAGCACGCGCAGGTGCAGTTGGTCGATCCGATGCTGTGTCTCGGCCAACGGCGCACCCAGCGCGATGGAGCCCGGTCCCGCAGCGAACGTGCGCACCCGGTACTGGACACCGTCGATCGTGGTGGTGTCATAGCCGTTGGCGAGCTCGGGCAGGACGATGTCGTTCGGCACCGAGACGGTGATCCCACCGATGCGCGCGGTCCTGACCACACTGCCGTCGGGCGTCGACTGGGTGTTGCCGGGACCGGGTGGGTTGCTCAGCAGATTGCTCATGTCGCCAAGGCTGCTCACCGAGTCGAGCCTGCGGTCCAGCTGACTGTACTGATCGTCCGTGACACCGACCCAGACCCACGTGCCGAGGACGATGACGAGCGTGATCACGGCCAGTGCGGACACGACCACGATGGTGCGCAGCGACAACACCCGGATCAGGGGGCGCAGTAAGCGGTAGACCCCGTCGTTGAGTTCCACTATCGAAGCCGCAGAAAGAACCCCGTGCCGGCCACGGTCTCGGTAAACACGTGCACCAGGTTACTGACCGTCCGCCGGTGCGCCGCGGCGCATCGTCGGGGCACCGCTTTGGTGGCTACTGGCGGTGTACTGCCGCGGATGGGGTGCCAGCACCGAGCAGCCCGACGAAGTGTTGGTACGCGAGGGCTATGCGACGTGTGTCACCGGTCGCGTCGAGGTCGAGGAACAGCCCACGCAGCTGCGCAGCCAGGATTGTCGCGTATGTCCGGGAGGTTGCGGAGGAATAGCCTGCGGCGACAAAGCCCGACTGGAGCAAGTCGACCCACTCCGTGGCCATTCCGCCACGCACGGTCTTGTTGCCGTCGTTTAGCTCTGCCG
>NZ_JBOGDD010000691.1:0-3182 GCF_050701675.1 Mycobacterium sp.
TATCTGAGCTTCAACCTGAACATCAACCTGCCCAAGCCCTGCACGACCGGATTCCTGCCCCCGACTCAGATGCGCTCGG
Source organism: Mycobacterium sp. (assembly GCF_050701675.1). GTDB lineage: Bacteria > Actinomycetota > Actinomycetes > Mycobacteriales > Mycobacteriaceae > Mycobacterium. The sequence continues at coordinate 80 of NZ_JBOGDD010000691.1, forward strand.
CTTCGCTGACGGACTACCCCGACCCCCCGGCCGGGCTCCTCTACTGCCGCACACCGCAGGACGGACCGTTCAACGTCCGCGGCGCAAAGAACTACCCGTGCGAGACGCGGCCCGGCAAGCGTGCACCGACGGTGAAGCTGTGCGAAAGCGACAAACCGTACGTTCCCCTGAACGACGGATTCGACTGGAAGGGCGACCCCAACGGGACGTATACGGGGCAGGCGGTTCCGCAGTTCAACCCCGGCGATCCGATTCCACCCGGATATGCCGCCGACGCGCCGCCCCTCGTGCCGCCTCCACCGCCGGATGCCGCACCGCCGCCGCCGATCGCGGTTGCCCAATACGACCCCGCCACCGGCACGTACGTCGGGCCCGACGGCAAGGTGTACACGCAGGCCAACCTGGCCAACCACACCCCACAGGAGCAAACATGGCAAAGCATGATGGTGCCGCCGAAGACGAATTGACCGAGTCCGACGCCGTCGCCGCGAGCACGACGCTCGAGGAGTCCGAGACCGCCGAGGAGGCCGATGTCGCCGATACCGACGACGCCGCCGACTACGACGCCGAAGCCGACGAGCCGGTACCGTCTCGCACGAAACGACTGTCACCGGCCAGGACGGCGATGCTGGTGAGTTTGACGATCGTCGTCGTAGCGGCGGCACTCGTTGGCTTCCTTGGATTTCGGACATATCAATCGGAGCTGGCCCAGCATCGGGACGACTTGTTCGTGCAGGTGGCACGCCAGGGCGCCGTAAACCTGACGACCATCGACTGGCAGGAGGCCGACGCCGACATCAACCGCATCCTGGATTCGGCGACCGGCACCTTCTACGACGACTTCTCCAAGCGTTCACAACCTTTCGTCGAGGTGGTCAAACAGGCGCAGTCGAAGTCCGTCGGAACGGTGACCGAAGCCGGCCTTGAGTCAGAGTCGGGCGATCAGGCCCAGGTGTTGGTAGCGGTAGCGGTCAAGACCACCAATCTCGGTGCGGCCGAGGAACGACCACGCGCATGGCGGATGCGCATCGACGTCCAGAGGATGGGCGACCAGGCCAAGATTTCCAATGTGCAGTTCGTACCGTGACCAAGGCAACGACAGAGGCCGGCAATGACGACGCAGACGAAGAACAGGCAGCGGTGATGACGACAACCTCGCTCGACCACGACGACGAAACTCTCGAAACTGACGACACGACGGCCACGGCAACGGAAGTGGACGGTCGCGTTGTGGAAATCGCGCCGAAAGGTCGTCGCCTTCAGCTTGATTGGAGGCGGATCGTCACCTACGGGCTGCTCCCGGCAATCGCGTTGATCCTGTTCCTGGGCGCGGGTTATTTGAAGTGGACGGATACGACGATCCGCGACTCGCAAACGGCGCGAACCCAATCAGTGCAGGCCGCCCGCGACGGGACGGTTGCACTCCTGTCGTACACTCCGGCCGACGTCGACAAACAACTCGTCGCCGCCCGCGATCTGCTCACCGGGGACTTTCGGAACTCGTACACGTCCCTGACCAATGACGTCGTGATCCCCGGCGCCAAGCAACAGCAGATCACCGCGGCTGCGTCGGTGCCCGCCGTCTCCTCGGTGTCGGCGAGCGTCGATCACGCCGTCGCGCTGGTGTTCGTCAACCAGAGGACCACGGTGGGAGCGGGGGCGCCCACCGCTCTCGCGTCCACCGTGCGGGTGGGGTTGGACAAGGTGAACGGGCGATGGCTCATCTCCCAGTTCGACCCCGTCTGACCAAGTCTCCATCAGAGCTGTTGAACGCCAAAGGAAGGCGCTGAAGTGAACCAAACGACGAGAGCCGTGCGGATGGCCGTTCTTCTGGCGGTCGTGGTTCTGGCGACGGTGGGTCTGGACGTCGCCACCGCTGGGGCGGCTCCACCACCCGCCCCGGTACCCGCGGCTTCGTGTTCCTACACGCTCACGTCACCGTCGAAGGTCGACGTGTCCGGTACGGACATGGTGACCGCGACACTGACGCACGGGCCGTGCACTGGTGAGATCACTCCAAACTCGATGACGGTGTGCATCGAATTGCGTGGCTACACACCGCCGCAGTGCAATTTCCATCCCACCTTTGACCCCGTTCAGGTGTTCTTCACGCCGTACCGCAGTGGCGGGACGTATCTTGCCACCGGGCGCGGCTGCGGCAATGTGTTCCCGATGGCCGATGAGTCGTGCTCGTCACTGGGGCCCTACACGAAGACGTTGTGACGCTGGCGCAGAACCTATTCCAGCAGTATCAAGCTGGGCTGCCGTAGACCGCCACCACCACGCTGCGATCCAAGCTGTTCTCCGACCACACTCCCAGTGCGGTGTGGCTGCAATCCTTCACGATTCCCCACAGCACCGGATCGCCGTACCACTGACCGAGGATGTCGATACCGTTGATGGCGAGCGACTGGTTGTTCGCCACGGTCTCGGCGACCGTGCCGGCGAAGCCCAAGGCTTGGGCCCGGTCCTGCGGTGTCGAGCCGTCGGAACCGATGTCGCCGTTGAGGTCGTGGTTGTTCAGCAAGTCCAACGCCTGATTTCGCGCTGCGTCGACGAGGCGCCCGTCGAGTCGCGGGTCCGCCGCGCAACCATTCTGCTTCTGGGCGGTGTAGATGTTGGCGAAGACGCCGTTGTTCAGCCTGCTGTTGTCGGCATGTGCGGTGGGCACCGCGACCGTCCCGGCCGCAACCGCCAGCAGGCTCGACAAGACGAAGGCTCGGCGCCGCGTCGTCATCGTGAGTGTCATTGCCCACCAGCGCCAGGAACGGGGCGAAATCCACCCGCTTGGCGAGGTCTTCGGAGAACTGGAAACAGGCGCGCGGCGAAGCTCCGTCGGAATCGACGGTATAATCCAACAGCCGGAAGCCATGCTCGTCGCGCATCTTCTCATACTGGCCGCGGACCTCGGCGACTTCGCGCAGATCGAGCGACAGCCGGAGGCTATCCAGCGCCGGGCGCCACAGCTTGCGGTCCGACATCGCCCGGCCGAGCACCGCCAGCGCGTCCGCCTCCTCGCCGGCGTTGCCGGCGCGCTGATAGGCGATGTAGGCCGCGGTCGAGGCCCGCTCCAGAAGGAAGGTCTGCTCGCTCGAACTGGCCG
>NZ_JBOGDD010000692.1:0-4139 GCF_050701675.1 Mycobacterium sp.
CAACTTGTTGCCCTCGCCATCCCACACGTAGGAGCCCTCAGCCGCCACGATCGTCATCGGCGTGATCTGCCCCTGCGCCGACCACGAATGAAACACATGCGCACGATCCAACTCATACGCCCGCTTGCCTTCAGCGATGGCAGCGTCGAGAACCTGCCCGTTGGGCAGTCGTGCGACGTCGGTGAAGCTGCTCATGATCGAATGCCTATCTGTGCTATTGGTTTTGGGGGAAGCCGAGGTTGATGCCGCCGTGGTTGGGGTCGAGCCAGCGGGTGGTGATGGCTTTTCCGCGGGTGTAGAAGTGGACGCCTTCGAGGCCGTGGGCGTGGGTGTCGCCGAAGAGGGAGTTCTTCCAGCCGCCGAAGCTGTAGTAGGCCATGGGGACGGGGATGGGGACGTTGATGCCGATCATGCCGACTTCGACTTCGTTTTGGAAGCGGCGGGCGGCGCCGCCGTCGTTGGTGAAGATGGCAGTGCCGTTGCCGTAGGGGTTGTTGTTGATGAGTTGCAGTGCTTGGTCGTAGGTGTCGACGCGTAGGACGCAGAGGACGGGTCCGAAGATTTCGTCGGTGTAGATGCTCATGTTGGGGGTGACGTGGTCGATGAGGGTGGGGCCGAGCCAGAATCCGTCGGCGCCGCCGTTGGGGGTGACGGTGCGGCCGTCGACGACGATTTTGGCGCCGTCGGCTTCGCCGGCGTCGATGTAGGAGGCGACTTTGTCGCGGTGGGCTTTGGTGACGAGGGGTCCCATGTCGGAGTTCTTGGTGCCGTCGCCGATCTTGAGGCTGGTGGTGCGTTCGGTGATCTTGGCGATGAGGTCATCGGCGATGGGTCCGACGGCGACGCAGGCGGAGATGGCCATGCAGCGTTCTCCGGCGGAGCCGAAGCCGGCGTTGACCATGGCGTCGGCGGCGAGGTCGAGGTCGGCGTCGGGCAGGATGACGGCGTGGTTCTTGGCTCCGCCGAGTGCTTGGACGCGTTTGCCGGTGGCGGTGGCGGTGGCGTAGACGTATTGGGCGATGGGGGTGGAGCCGACGAAGCTGATCGATTTGATGGTGGGGTTGGTGAGGAGTTCGTCGACGACGGTTTTGTCGCCTTGGAGGACGTTGAACACTCCGGGGGGTAGGCCGGCTTCGGCCCAGAGTCGGGCGAGCCAGAGTGAGGCGGTGGGGTCTTTTTCGGAGGGTTTGAGGACGACGGTGTTGCCGGCGGCGATGGCGATGGGGAAGAACCACATGGGGACCATGGCGGGGAAGTTGAAGGGGGAGATGATGGCGACGGGTCCGAGGGGTTGGCGGATGGAGTGGACGTCGACTTTGGTGGAGGCGTTTTCGGTGTAGCCGCCCTTCAATAGGTGGGGGATGCCGCAGGCGAATTCGACGACTTCTTGGCCGCGGGATACTTCGCCGAGGGCGTCGGAGACGACTTTGCCGTGTTCGCTGGTGATGATTTCGGCGAGTTCGCCTTTGCGGGCGTTGAGTAGTTCGCGGAAGGTGAACAGGATTTGGGTGCGTTTGGCAAGGCTGGTGTCGCGCCAGGCGGGGAAGGCTGCGGCGGCGGCGTCGATCACCGCGCGGGCGTCGGCGACGCTGCCCAGGGCGAGTTTCCCGGTGACCTCACCGGTCGCCGGGTTGGTCACCGGCGCCGTGTTACCACTGGTACCCGCGAAGACCTCGTTGTTGAACCAATGGCCGATGGTGTTGGTCATGTCAGTTCTCAATTCTTGTATTTGGAGACGTAGTCGGTCATGGTGGCGAGTTGGTAGCGCGAGACCTCGTGCGCGTTCTCGTCCTCTGCGAATACCGACGACACCATCACGGTGTCGGAGCGGTCGTAGAACCCGATCTCGGCGAGCCCCGAGAAGAACTCGTCCCAGTCGACGTCACCGTCGCCGATCTTCAGGTGCTGGTGCACGCGGGCGGGATTGCCGGGCGGGTTGGTGATGTAGCGCAGCCCGTGACTGCGATGGTGATCCATGGTGTCGGCGACGTGCACCAGCCGTAGTCGATCACCAGCGGCGCGCATGAGTTCAGTCATGTTGCCGCCCATGTGAAATGCGTGGCAGGCGACGTACACCATGCCGAGGTTGGGGGAGTTGACGCCGCGGATGATGCGTACCGCTTCGAACCCGTCCTCGACGAAGTCGTCGGGGTGCGGATCGATGCGGACGTCGATGCCTTCGCGTTCGAAGATCGGCATCAGCTCCTCCATGGAGCGGAAGAACGCGCGCTCGGACTCCTCAGCCCGCTCCGGCCTACCGGAGAACTCGGTGTTGATGACGTTGACGCCGAGGTCGACGGTGATCTGGATGACGCGCTTCCAGTTTCGCACCGCGGCTTCGCGGGCGTCCTCATCGGGCCCCGACCACCGCAGCACCGGAAGGACCGATGCGATGCCGACGTTCGCGTGTGCGCACGCCTTGCGGAACTTCGCGACGAGGTCGTCGTCGGCGCGGGGGTGGTTGTAGAACGGGATGAAGTCACGGTGCGGGGTGAGCTGCAGATTCTCGTAGCCCAATTCAGCGACGACACGGGGGAACTCGAGCAATTCGTAGTCGTGGTGAAAGGGTGTCGGGTCGAGTGCGATCTTCACGGCCTCACGCCCCCGGGATGGAGTCGCGCGAAACCATCTTCACCTCGACGGGCAGGCCGCTGTTGAGTGACTGGACACCGGCTTCGCACACCGCCGACGCGGCGTAGCCGTCCCAGGCGCCGGGACCATCGACGTTGAGGCCGGAGCGGACTGCGTCCACCCAGCGTTGGAACTCGGTGTCGTAGGCCTGGCCGAAGCGCTCCCGGAAGCCGGGGGTGATCTGGCCGCCCCACGTGCCTGCCGCGGTCTTGCGGATCACGTTGACGTCCAGACCGATCATCGCGCTGCCCTTCTCGGCGACGACTTCGGTGCGCACCTCGTAGGCGACACCCGTCGTGACGAACAGCTCCACGTCGACGTGACGGCCCGAGGCCGTGCGCAGGATGGCGATCTGCGGGTCGGCACGGCCTTCTGGTGCACCAGGATTCGCGGACGGCTTGACGATCTGAATCGACACGATCTCCTCCTCGAAGAGGAACCGGGTGACGTCGACCTCGTGGACCAGCGAATCGCGGACCACCATGGCGCTGTCGAAGCTCGGCGGCACGGCGGGATTGCGGTGCGCGCAGTGCAACACCAGGGCACGGCCTAGTTCGCCGCTGTCCAGCAGCGCCTTGAGTTGGGCGTACTCGTGGTCGAAGCGGCGCATGAAGCCGACCTGGATCAAGCGCCTGTGGTGCTCGGCCTCGCGCTTGACCACCTCGAGGGACGTGTCGACGTCGGTCGTGAGCGGCTTCTCGCAGAGCACTGGCTTGTCGTGCTCGATGCACGCCAGCAGTTGCTTCTCGTGGGTGGGGCCCGGGGTGGCGAGCACGACGGCGTCCACGTCGGGATCGGCGATGGCATCGAGCGGATCGGATAGCGCCCGGCACCCGGGAATCTCCGCGGCGATCTTCTCCGCCTTCTCGGTGAGGTAGTCGTTGACCACCGTCACCTGCGCGCCGGAGATCCTGGTGCTCAGCCGGGCGACGTGGTCGGCACCCATGATGCCGACACCGAGAACGGCGATGCGTAGATCTGACATGTCTTCATCTCCTAATGAAACTCGGCCGACTAGCTGAAGCGAACAGAGGGAATGCCGCAGGAGCCCAGGTACTTCTGGGTGCGCTGGGCGATGGGCAGGGGCGCGTCGACGGCGCAGGGGTACATGTCCTGCTCGACGATGGCGAACACGTCGATACCGAGCTTGTCGATGGCGGCCAGCAGCGGCGGCATGTCCGGGATGCCCAGCGGCGGCTCGGTCATCGCGCCCAGTTTGACCGCCTCGCCGAACGGCAGGTCCTCAGCCTCGACCTTGGCCCGTACCACGGGGTCGACCTGCTTGAGGTGCAGGTAACCGATCCGATCGGGGGCGCGCTCGATGATCGCGATGTTGTCGCCACCGCAGTAGCTGATGTGCCCGGTGTCCAGACACAGGTTCACGAACTGTCCGTCGGTACCGTCGAGGAAGCGGTAGACGTTCTCCTCGGTGTCGACGTGGCTGTCGGCGTGCGGATGGTATTGCGCACGGACGCCGTACTTCTCGAACATCGCCTTGCCAAGCTCGT
>NZ_JBOGDD010000693.1:0-6940 GCF_050701675.1 Mycobacterium sp.
CCGCCCAGCTGCGCGATCGGGCGCACCGTGATGCCGTCGGCCTTGAGATCGAACATGACGTAGGTCAGGCCCTTGTGGCGCTGTGCCTCGGGGTCCGACCGGAACAGCCCGAATCCCCTCTCGCCGAACGGTGCCCGCGAGCTCCAGATCTTCTGACCGTTGAGCTTCCAGCCGCCGTCGGTCCTGGTGGCCGTCGAGCGGAGCGAGGCGAGATCGCTGCCCGACTCCGGTTCGGACCACGCCTGCGCCCAGATCTCCTCGCCGCTGGCCATCTTGGGCAGCACCCGATCGAGCTGCTCTTCGGTGCCGTGCGCGAATAGCGTCGGCGCCAGCATCGAGGTGCCGTTGGCGCTGGCCCGGCCCGGCGCGCCGGCGCGGAAGTACTCCTCCTCGTACACGATCCACTGCAGCAGCGTTGCGTCGCGGCCGCCGTACTTCTTCGGCCAGGCGATGACGGACAGGCCTGCGTCGAAGAGCACCTTGTCCCAATGGCGGTGCTGCTCGAAGCCCTCGGCAATGTCGTAGGACTTCGTTGGGAAGTGCTCGCGGTTGGCGGCCAGGAAGTCACGGACCTCGGCGCGGAACTCCTCGGTCGGGTCGTCGAATGTGAGGTCCATCAAAGCTTCTCTCGCAAAAGGGGTTTGACCACTTTTCCTCCGGGGTTGCGGGGCAGCACGTCGAGGAAGGCCACCGACCGAGGGGCCTTGAAGTTCGCCAGGTGCTGGCGGGTGTAGGCGATGACGGTCGCCTCGTCGAGCTGCGCACCGGGCCTGACGACGATGAACGCCTTGCCGACCTCGCCGAGTCGTTCGTCAGGCACGCCGATCACGGCGCTGTCGGCGACCCCGTCGAGGCGGGCGAGCACCTGTTCGATCTCGGCGGGGTAGACGTTGAAGCCGCCGCAGATGTACATGTCCTTGAGCCGATCGGTGATGCGCAGATTGCCGTTACCGTCGACGGTTCCGACGTCGCCGGTGTGCAGCCAACCATCGGCGTCGATCGCCGCCGCGGTGGCCTCGGGGTCCTCGAGGTAGCCGAGCATCACGTTGGGACCCCGCAGCAGGACCTCGCCTGCGTCGCTGCCGTCGGCCGCGTCGATCTTCAGCTCGAAGTCCGCGATGGGTCTGCCGCAGGTCGTTGCCACCGTGACGGCGTCGTCGTCGGGCCGGCACATCGTGCCGAAACCGCTTGCCTCCGTGAGCCCGTACGCGGTCAGCACGACGTCGATGTCCAGCTCGCTCTGCATGCGTTCGATCAGCACGACCGGCACGACGGCCGCGCCGGTGACGGCGAAGCGCAACGAGGTCAGGTCGTAGTCACCGCGCTTGGGATGGTCGAGCAAGCTCTGGTAGATCGTCGGCGGGCCGGGCAGCACGGTGATGCGCTGGTCCTGGACCGCCTGCATGGCCTTCTCGGGGTCGAACGTCAGCAGCGGGATCAGCGTCGCGCCCGTCTGCAGGCACGTGAGGATCCCAGCCTTGTAGCCGAAGTTGTGGAAGAACGGGTTGATGCACAGGTAGCGGTCGGCACTGGTGAGCTCACCGCAGGCGGCCCAGGCAGCGGGCGCGTCGAGGGACTGTCGGTGTGCGGACAGCACGCCCTTGCTACGGCCGGTGGTGCCGGAGGTGAAGAGGACGTCGGACACGTCGTCGGGTGTCAGCGCGGCGGCTCGGGCGTCGGCGGCGTTCAGGTCCGTGCCGCGCGCGACGAACTCGTCCCACGTACCGTCCCCCTCTTCCACGGGCACCCGGACGATGTGCCGCAGGGCGGGCAGTGCTTCGCGGTCGAGTTCGAGGGTCTTGTCGCTGCCGAGGAAGTGGCCCATCCCGATCAGGAGCGGCGCCTGGGTGCGGGCCAGGATGTCGGATGCCTCGCTCGCGGTGTAGCGCGTGTTGAGTGGTACGACGACGGCCCCCGCGTAATGCGTGGCCAGGCACGCGACCACCCAGTGCCAGGTGTTGGGGGACCAGATTGCCACGCGGTCGCCCGCGTGCACGCCGAGGTCGATCATGGCGGCCGCGGCCTGCCTGACTTCGGCTCTGAGCTCGGCGTAGGTGATCACGCGATCGTCGGTGACCAGGGCATCGCGGTCGGCGAACTGATCGGCGATCCGGTCAAGGACCCCGGGAATGGTCCTCGGCTCGCTCTCCATCGAGACTCCTCTAACAAAGCAAGTGCTTGGTAGGTTAGCCTACAGGGGTGATAGAGGTCCAGACGTTCCGGGCCGAGGTCCGGCAGTGGCTCGCCGACAATCTCGTCGGCGAATTCGCCGCGCTCAAGGGGCTCGGCGGTCCTGGCCGCGAGCACGAGGCCTTCGACGAACGACGGGCGTGGAACCAGCATCTCGCCGCCGCCGGACTGACGTGTCTCGGGTGGCCAGAGGAGCACGGGGGCCGCGGTCTGACGGTCGCGCACCGCGTCGCGTTCTACGAGGAGTACGCCCTCGCCGATGCCCCCGACAAGGTGAATCACTTCGGTGAGGAGCTGTTGGGGCCGACGCTCATCGCCTACGGGACGCCCGAACAGCAGAAGCGGTTCCTGCCGAGGATCCTCGACGTCACCGAACTGTGGAGCCAGGGGTACTCGGAGCCGGGTGCGGGCAGTGACCTCGCCAACGTGTCGACGTCGGCCGAGCTCGTCGGTGACGAATGGATCATCAACGGGCAGAAGGTATGGACGTCGCTGGCGCACTGGGCACAGTGGTGTTTCGTCGTCGCGCGCAGCGAGAAGGGTTCCAAGCGCCACGCCGGCCTCTCCTATCTGCTGGTCCCGTTGGATCAGCCCGGTGTCGAGGTGCGCCCGATCGTCCAGCTGACGGGCGACTCGGAGTTCAACGAGGTCTTCTTCGACGACGCGCGCACCGACGCCTCTCTCGTCGTCGGCGATCCCGGCGACGGCTGGCGAGTCGCCATGGGCACGTTGACCTTCGAGCGTGGGGTGTCGACGCTCGGCCAGCAGATCCGTTACGCGCGTGAGCTTTCCGGCATCGTCGAGCTGGCCAAGAACGCCGGCGCCATCGACGATCCGCTGATCCGCGAGAAGCTGACCCGGTCGTGGGTGGGACTGAAGACGATGCGGTCCTATGCGCTGAAGACCATGGACGTCGAGCAACCGGGGCAAGACAACGTGTCGAAGCTGTTGTGGGCCAACTGGCATCGCGAACTCGGCGAGATCGCCATGGACGTCCAGGGCAAGGCGGCGCTACTGCTCGACGGTGGCGAGTTCGACGAGTGGCAAAGGCTGTACCTGTTCTCGCGCTCGGACACCATCTATGGCGGTTCGAACGAGATCCAACGCAACATCATCGCCGAGCGGGTGCTCGGCCTACCCCGAGAGGTCAAGGGATGAATCTCGCCATCGCGCCCAAGGAGATCGACGGCCACGGACTGCTGACCGGCAAGGTCGTCCTCGTCACGGCCGCTGCGGGCACCGGCATCGGGTCGTCGGCCGCACGGCGTGCGCTCGCGGAGGGCGCCGACGTCGTGGTGTCCGACTTCCACGAACGGCGCCTCGGCGAAACCCGCGACGAGCTGGCCGGACTCGGCCTCGGCCGCGTCGACTCCGTCGTGTGCGACGTGACGTCGACCGAAGCCGTCGACTCGCTCATCACCACGGCCGTCGAGAAGATGGGCCGAATCGACGTCCTCATCAACAACGCAGGCCTCGGCGGTCAGACGCCCGTCATCGACATGACCGACGACGAGTGGGACCGTGTTCTCAACGTCACGCTGACGTCGGTGATGCGGGCGACCCGTGCCGCGCTGCGGTACTTCCGCGATGCCGGGAATGGCGGAGTCATCGTCAACAACGCCAGTGTGCTCGGCTGGCGCGCGCAGCACTCGCAGTCGCACTACGCGGCGGCGAAGGCTGGCGTGATGGCGCTGACCCGTTGCAGCGCAATCGAAGCCGTCGAGTATGGGGTGCGGATCAACGCGGTCTCACCGAGTATCGCCCGGCACGAGTTCCTCGAGAAGACCAGCAGCTCGGAGCTGCTCGACCAGTTGGCCTCGGACGAGGCCTTCGGCCGCGCGGCCGAGCCATGGGAGGTGGCGGCCACCATGGCTTTCCTGGCCAGCGACTACTCCAGCTATCTGACCGGCGAGATCATCTCGGTGTCCAGCCAGCGAGCCTGAGCGGCGAGCCGAATCAAAAGTCGCCAAGCAAGCGCTTGGTTGATACACTGCACGAGTGGACAAGGCGCTTCCGAGCCGCCGCGACGAGTTGCTCGACCTCGCCGCGACGATGTTCGCCGAGCGCGGCCTGCGGGCGACGACCGTCCGCGACATCGCGGACTCGGCGGGGATTCTATCCGGCAGTCTCTACCATCACTTCAAGTCCAAGGAGCAGATGGTCGAAGAGGTGCTCCGCGACTTCCTGGATTGGCTGTTCGCGCGGTACCAGGAGATCGTCGGGACCGAGACCGACCCGCTGAAGCGGGTCGAGGGCCTGTTCATGACATCGTTCGAGGCCATCGAGCACCGGCACGCGCAGGTCGTCATCTATCAGGACGAGGCCAAGCGGCTCTCGTCACTGCCGCAGTTCTCGTTCGTCGACGAGCGCAACCGCGAGCAACGGACGATGTGGGTCGACGTACTCAAGCAGGGCATCGCCGATGGCTGCTTCATCGCCGACCTCGACGTCGACCTCGTGTATCGGTTCATCCGCGACACCACCTGGGTTTCCGTCCGCTGGTATCAGCCAGGCGGACCGCTCACCGCAGAGCAAGTGGGCAGGCAGTACCTCGCCATCGTTCTCGGTGGCATCACGACAGAAGGAGTCTGAAATGGCCGAGGCGTACGTCATCGACGCTGTGCGAACCGCGGTCGGCAAGCGCAACGGATCGCTGGCCGGCGTTCATCCCGTCGACCTCGGCGCCGCCGCCTGGCGCGGTCTGTTCGAGCGCACCGACCTCGACCCCGGCGCCGTCACCGACGTGATCGCCGGTTGCGTCGACGCCATCGGTGGCCAGGCGGGCAACATCGCTCGGCTGTCGTGGCTGGCCGCCGGATTCCCCGAAGAGGTGCCCGGCGTCACCGTCGACCGGCAGTGCGGATCGAGTCAGCAGGCTATTTCCTTTGGTGCGCAAGCGATCATGTCCGGCACCGCCGACGTCATCGTGGCGGGCGGCATGCAGAACATGAGCCAGATCCCGATCAGCTCGGCCATGATCGTCGGTGAGCAGTTCGGTTTCACCTCGCCGACCAACGAGTCGAAGAGTTGGCTGCACCGCTACGGTGATCAGGAGATCTCGCAGTTCCGTGGCTCGGAGATGATCGCGGAGAAGTGGAACGTCTCGCGTGAGGAGATGGAGCAGTTCGCGCTGACCAGCCATCAGCGTGCGCAGGAGGCGATCCGGTCGGGGTACTTCGAGAACGAGATCATCGCTGTCGACGGGTTCGTCACCGATGAGGGGCCGCGGGAGACCTCGCTGGAGAAGATGGCCGGACTCAAGACGCTCGTCGAAGGCGGGCGGCTGACGGCGGCGATGGCCAGTCAGATCTCCGACGGCGCCAGCGCGGTGCTGCTCGCTTCAGAGCAGGCCGTCAAGGACCACGGGCTCAAGCCACGCGCCCGCATCCACCACATCAGTGCCCGCGGCGCGGATCCGGTGTACATGCTGACGGGTCCGATTCCCGCCACGCACTACGCGCTCGAGAAGACGGGTCTGACGATCGAGGACATCGACACCGTCGAGATCAACGAGGCCTTCGCGCCCGTCGTGATGGCCTGGCTCAAGGAGACAGGAGCCGACCCGGCGAAGGTCAACCCCAGCGGCGGCGCCATCGCACTGGGCCATCCGCTGGGCGCGACCGGCGCGAAGTTGTTCAGCACCATGCTGAACACGTTGGAGCGCACCGGCGGTCGCTACGGCCTTCAGACGATGTGCGAGGGCGGCGGCACGGCCAACGTCACCATCATCGAGCGCCTCTAGGCCCTCGCGGGTATCTGCGGCCGGCTCTCCGTGGTGCTGGCTGCGGACGCGAACGCCGTGCCCAAAGCGGCGAGGTAGCGGTGGACCGACGCGCGGGCGACCTCGTTGTCTGGGAACGAGATCGCCGCCGTGGTGCGCTCGGCGTCGCGGTTGATCCACATGTTGATCCCTCCGTGAGACAGGTCGTCGCAGTAGATGCCGAAGTTCGTCTCGTCCCACAGCGAGGCGACGGGAATCCTGCGGAAGTCCAAGTAGGACACCATTATTGGGGGCTGGCTTGGCAGCTTGATGCCGAGTTGGTCCGCCGGGGTCAATTCCAGCACGCGCTCGAACGGCACGCTTGCCATCGATCGGTTGGCGTCGAACGACTCCTGCGCCGCGCGGGCGGCGTCGCCGAACGTCCCGTCGCCCATCGTCACGGTGACGGGGAACAGGCTGGCGAACCAGCCCGCGGTCAGGGTGTCGACGCCCGCCGTCCTGGTGTCCGACGGCGTGAATCCGCGGAAGACCGTCTTGCCGGTGAACTCGCGTTCGGCCATTGCGGCACAGGCCATCACGCCACCGGAGAAGCGAGCGCCCGCGCCGCGGCAGGCCATGTCGAATACTTCGGTCTCCTCGGCGGTCAACAACTCCACCGTCACGAGGTCGCCGCGATTGTCGGTCGAGGTGTCGCCCAGCGGCAGCGGGAAGCTCGGCCAGTCGCCGTCGGCGTCCTCGGCGAAGGTGGTCCAGTCCTGGATCTCCTGTGACGCGGGAGTCGTGTTCGCCACGTGCTCGCGCTGCCGCGCGGTGTAGTCGAGGTAGCCGCCGACCGCGGGTGCAGCGACGGTCCGGCCTGCGACCAGGTCGTGGTACCGCAGGTGGATGTCCAGGAAGATCGGGCCTGCCGACATCCCGTCGCTGTTCAGATGGTCGACGCTGGAGTAGAAGGTGAAGTGATCACTTCCCTGGATGACGCCGAACGAGAAGCAGTCCCAATCGAGGGTTCCGGGAGTGGTCGCCGGGACG
>NZ_JBOGDD010000694.1:0-4276 GCF_050701675.1 Mycobacterium sp.
ATTCGAGTCCGCGGTCGCCTACGCCGTCGCCGACAAGCTCGGCTACGGAAAGGACGACGTGAAATGGGTGCGGGTGCCGTTCAATGCGGCGATCGCGCCCGGCCCAAAGACGTTCGACGCCAACCTCAACGAGTTCTCGATCACCGATGACCGCACGCAGGCCGTCGACTTCTCGTCGCCCTACTTCAACGTCACCCAGGCGGTCGTCGCGGTGCAATCCTCACCCGCCGCCCAGGTGAAGACCCTCGCCGGGCTCAACGGCCTCAAGCTGGGCGCCCAGGTCGGCACGACGAGCTACACCGCCGCCAAGGCGATCGACGCCGACGTCGCGGTGTTCAACAACAACGACGACGCCAAGGCGGCGTTGACGAACGGGCAGATCGACGCGCTCGTGTTGGATCTGCCGACGGCCTTCGAGGTGCAGAGCGAGCTCGACAACGGGGTCATCGTCGGCCAACTGCCCGCTGGCTCCGAGAAGGCCGAGCAGTTCGGCATCGTGCTGGACAAGGGCAGCCCCCTGACGGCGTGCCTGTCCAAGGCCGTCGACGACCTCGGCAACGACGGCGAGCTGTTCAAGCTGCAGAAGGTGTGGCTGACTGGCGCCGGCAACGCGCCACTCCTTTCGTGACCTCGGCCGCCGCCGGCCCCGACTCCGTAGCCGCAATCGACCGGGTGGCCTTCCGGCAGTCCAGGGCCCGCCGTTCCACCCTGATCGCACTGGTGTCGACGGTGGTATTCGCCGCCGTGCTGCTCTTCGCGGTGACGTCGTCGCCGGGCTGGCCCCGGGTACGCGACTCGTTCTTCAACCTGCGGATCGGCTGGGAGAGTCTGCCCGCACTGTTGGAGGGGCTCTGGCTCAACATCCGCGTGCTGGTGGTGTGCCAGGTGCTGATCCTGGTGTTCGGCCTCGGACTGGCCGCGGTGCGGACGCTGCGCGGTCCGGTGTGGTTTCCGGTGCGGGCGTTGGCAACCGGGTACGTCGATCTGTTCCGCGGATTACCGCTGCTGATCTGCCTGTACCTCGTCGGCTTCGGCCTTCCTGGGCTGCGGCTGAGCGGATTGCCGACCAATCCGGTGCTGCTCGGTGGTCTCGCGCTGGTGTTGATCTACTCCGCCTACGTGGCCGAGGTGTTTCGAGCCGGCATCGAATCGGTCCACCCCTCGCAACTGGCCGCGGCCAAATCCCTTGGCCTGAACCACCGGCGCACCATGCAACTGGTGGTGCTTCCGCAGGCGACGCGGCGAGTGACTCCCGCGCTACTCAATGATTTCGTTGCGTTGCAGAAGGACTGCGGGCTGATCTCGGTGCTCGGCGCGGTCGACGCGGTGCGCGCAGCGCAGATCCAGGCGGCCACCACCTACAACTTCACCCCGTACGTCGTGGCCGGACTGTTGTTCGTCGCGCTGGCGGTGCCGTCGGCACGTCTCGCCGACTGGGCGTCGGCCCGCGTGGCGATCCGGCAGGGGGCGTTGTGACCCGCCCCGTGTTGTCGGTGCGAAACCTCCTGAAGGCCTATCACGACCGGCCCGTGCTCAGGGGAATCGACCTCGACGTCGCCGAACACCAGGTCGTCGTCCTGATCGGGGCGTCCGGTTCGGGGAAGTCGACGCTCCTGCGATGCATCGACCTGCTCGAGGACATCGACGACGGGCAGATATTGCTCGACGGCCGCGACATCAGCGATCCGCGCATCGACGCCGACGACGCCCGTCAGGCGATGGGCATGGTCTTTCAGTCGTTCAACCTGTTTCCGCACATGACGGCCCTGCAGAACGTCGCACTGGCGCCGCGCGTCGTACACGGTCGGAGCCGTTCGGACGCCCAGGCGCGTGGGCGTGACCTGCTGTCCCGCGTTGGCCTGGCCGACAAGGCGGATGCCTACCCGGACAAGTTGTCGGGCGGGCAGCAACAGCGGGTGGCGATCGCCCGCGCGCTGGCGTACGACCCGCGGTTGCTGCTGCTCGACGAGATCACTAGTGCGCTTGACCCGGAGTTGGTCGGCGACGTGCTGGCACTCGTCGGCGAGTTGGCCACCGGCGGCAGCACCATCGTGATGGCGACCCATGAAATGGCCTTCGCGCGCGAGGTGGCCAACACGGTGTGTTTCCTCGACGGCGGCCAGATCGTCGAATCTGGTTCGGCTGAACAGGTTTTGACCGATCCGCAGCACGAGCGGACGCGTCGGTTCCTGCGGCGCTTCACCGATACGCGCTAGCGGGCGCACCCGTCCCCGGAAGTCCCGGCGGTCCCCCGCTCGCGTCCACATGTTTGCCCCAAGCGCGTTGGGGGCATGTCGGCGAAGGTCGGGTTGAGCCGTGAATGGGGTTGAGATGAACGTCGTCGAATCGATGGAAGCTACGTCGACCGTGGGCCGGTGGTGGGTATGAGCGCCCGCCACATCGGTCGAGTTCTCGGGGTGGCGCTGGCCGTGGCGGCCTCAGCGCTGCTGAGCGCGCCGAGCGGCGTCCCAACCGCCTCGGCTGAGCCGTGCCCGGACATCGAGGTGGTGTTCGCCCGCGGCACCGGCGAGCCGCCGGGTGTCGGAGGGGTCGGACAGGCCTTCGTCGATTCCCTTCGCTCACAGGTCGGTGACAGATCGGTGGGCGTGTACGCGGTGAACTATCCCGCCAGTGGGGACTTCGCCGACGGGGTCGGGTTCGCCGGCACCGTCGTCGATGGCATTCGCGACGAAGGCAACCACGTCCAGTCGATGGCGACGACGTGTCCCAACACCAGAATCGTGCTTGGCGGGTATTCCCAGGGTGCGGTGGTGACCGGCTTCACCACCGCAGATGCCGTCCCCCCTGGCGTTCCCGAACTGGCCGTGCCCGCACCGATGCCGCCGGAGGTGGCCGGACACGTCGCCGCCGTCGCACTGTTCGGAAAGCCGTCGGCACAGTTCCTGCAGTCCTACGGCGCGCCGGCGATAGTCATCGGACCCCTGTATCAACCGAAGACCATCGACCTGTGCGCCCAGGGCGACACGATCTGTGACGGCACCCCAGGGGGCGCGCCCACTGCCGCGCACGTCCTGTACCCGGTGAACGGGATGGTGCCGCAGGCCGCCAGCTTCGTCGCGGGTCGCCTCTAGAGCGGCCGACGCCTAACCGGGTAGCCCCTGCTCCTCGGTCGGCAACGGGGCCGGGCCCTTGATCGCCGGGGTGGCCTTCTGCTCCGAGATCGAGCTGGGCGCAGCCGATTGAGTGATGGTCACACCCGTTTGCATGTCACCCGCGATCGATCCGGTACCTACTGGCCCCTGCAGAACTGCTGCGCCGAGCGCGACCGCGGTGACGGCAGCACTACCCCCGACGACGGCGAAGAGTTTGATGTTGCTGACCTTCACGTTCCCCATCTCCTTCAGTCATTCGGGCAACGTATCGTTACCCTAAGTAATTATGTTCCACGCCGACGGCGACTTCAAACAATCTCGCGCCACCGCGCGGCCTCGCCACCACCTGATCCGATCTCCAAGCAAACTTCCCGCCAGACGGCGGCGCGCTCGTGACTATCCCGAACGGTTCCCGTCGCGCACCGTCCGCAAATCCGCCGCCGATCGCAAATCGCCCACCATCAAACAACAAGCCGAATTCACCAGTGCCTAGCAAGCTCCTGCCCGAGCGGTGCCGGGTGAACCGACGAGCTCGCTACCGACGGTGACCAGCACAGCCCAGCGAAGCGCCGAGGAGTCGACCCGGCGGCAGCAAACACGGTAGGGTTGCGGCCATGTGGGGAACGCTGTTGGGGATAGCACTCTTCATGTCGCTCAATCCCTTGCTTCTCGGCGTCATCCTCCTGGTGATCTCCCGACCACGGCCCTTGCAGAACCTGTTCGCCTTCTGGGTTGGTGCCGTAACGGTCAACATCCCAGCCTTCGTGATTCCACTGCTCTTACTGCACTTGAACCCGACGTGGGCGTCTCGGGCCGAAGATCTGTCTCGCCCCGCCCCCGGCTCCACAGTGCAGCCACTGGAAACCGGCGTGGGTGTGCTCATGCTCTTGGTCGCGGCGGCGATGATCATGCGCAGTCGGGTGCGGGCACGTCAGCCCTCGAACCCGCCGCCACCGCGTGGCGGCAACCCATCGGTCACGGTGCTGGACTCGGACAAGCCCACCGCGTTGTCGCGGGCGTTGAGCCGCATTCAGGAGACCAGGTTCGTATCGGCCATTCGGCGGCTGTTCAGCCGCGCCAGGAATGCGTGGGAAAGCGGATCGGTATGGGTGTCCGTCTTGTTCGGGTTGGGATATGTCGCGCCACCCCCCACGATTCTGCTC
>NZ_JBOGDD010000695.1:0-2131 GCF_050701675.1 Mycobacterium sp.
CGTCCTCCTCGACGGCGCGGACATCCCCTTCCTGCACCTGATTCAGGAGATCGACGCCGCCGAGGTGCGGATGGGCATGCGTGTCGAGGCGGTGTGGAAGCCTCGCGAGGACTGGGGGCTCGGCATCGACAACATCGAGTACTTCAAGCCAACCGGCGAGCCCGACGCCGAGTACGACACCTACAAGCACCACCTCTAAAGGGACTGCACACATGACTTTTCGCGACGTTGCCGTCGTCGGCTTCGCACACGCTCCGCACGTTCGCCGCACCGAAGGCACCACCAACGGCGTCGAGATGCTGATGCCCTGCTTCGCCTCCATTTACAAAGATCTCGGCATCGAGCAGACCGATATCGGCTTTTGGTGCTCCGGTTCCGCGGACTACCTTGCCGGCCGGGCCTTTTCGTTCATCTCGGCGATCGACTCGATCGGCGCCGTGCCGCCGATCAACGAGTCGCACGTCGAGATGGACGCAGCCTGGGCGCTCTACGAGGCCTACATCAAGCTGCTGACCGGCCAGGTCGACACCGCGCTCGTCTACGGATTCGGCAAGTCCTCGGCTGGCGTCCTGCGCCGCATTCTGGCACTGCAGACCGACCCGTACACCGTTGCGCCGCTGTGGCCGGACTCGGTGTCGACCGCGGGCCTGCAGGCACGCTTCGGCCTGGACTCCGGGAAGTGGACCGCCGAACAGATGGCACAGGTGGCACTCGAGTCCTTCGCGGCCGCGGACCGGGTGGACTCCGAAAGTCCCGCGACGACCATCGACGAGCTGCTTGCCCGGCCGTACTTCGCAGATCCCCTACGCCGCCACGACATCGCGCCCATCACCGACGGAGCGTCGGCGATCGTGCTGGCCGCCGGTGACAAGGCCCGCGAGCTACGGGAGAACCCCGCCTGGATCACCGGCATCGAGCACCGCATCGAAACGCCGGTGCTCGGCGCGCGGGACCTGACGACCTCGCCGTCCACGGCAGCGTCGGCGAAGGCCGCCACGGGTGGCGACGCCGGTTCGATAGACGTGGCCGAGATCTACGCGCCCTTCACGCATCAGCACCTGATTCTCACCGAAGCGATCGGGTTGTCCGACTCGACGAAGGTGAACCTCTCGGGTGGCGCGTTGGCGGCCAACCCGATGTTCTCCGCGGGCCTGGAGCGCATCGGGTTCGCCGCTCGGCACATCTTCGACGGCTCCGCCCAGCGGGTGCTGGCCCACGCGACCAGCGGGCCTGCGCTGCAACAGAATCTGGTCGCCGTGCTGGAAGGGAAGAACTGATGGCCGGTCAACTCGCTGCGGTTCTCGGAACCGGACAGACCAAATACGTCGCCAAGCGCAAGGACGTCACGATGAACGGCCTGGTGCGCGAGGCCATCGACAAGGCGCTGGCCGACTCCGGATCGACGTTCGACGACATCGACGCCGTCGTGGTCGGCAAGGCGCCCGACTTCTTCGAGGGCGTGATGATGCCCGAGTTGTTCATGGCCGATGCCGTCGGCGCCACCGGCAAGCCGCTGATCCGGGTGCACACCGCGGGCTCCGTCGGAGGCTCGACCGCGATCGTCGCCGCCAGCCTGGTGCAGTCGGGCAAGTACCGCCGCGTGCTGTCGATGGCGTGGGAGAAGCAGTCGGAGAGCAATGCCATGTGGGCGTTGTCGATCCCGGTGCCGTTCACCAAGCCGGTCGGCGCGGGTGCAGGCGGTTACTTCGCGCCACACGTGCGGTCCTACATCAGGCGCTCGGGCGCGCCGGACTACATCGGCGCGATGGTCGCGGTGAAGGACCGGCTCAACGGCGCCAAGAACCCGTTGGCCCACCTGCACCAGCCGGACATCACGCTGGAGAAGGTGATGGACTCCCAGATGCTCTGGGACCCGATCCGCTTCGACGAGACCTGCCCGTCCAGCGACGGCGCGTGTGCGCTGGTGATCGGCAACGAAGAGATCGCCGACGCCCGGGTGGCCGGTGGCGACCCGGTGGCCTGGATCCATGCCACCGCACTACGCACCGAACCACTGGCCTACTCCGGCCGCGACCAGGTCAACCCGCAGGCGGGCCGCGACGCCGCGAAGGCGCTGTGGCGCGACGCGGGCATCACCAGCCCGATCGACGAGATCGACGTCGCCGAGATC
>NZ_JBOGDD010000696.1:0-3392 GCF_050701675.1 Mycobacterium sp.
CGTACAGACACGCACGCTCGCGGGGAGAGGAAGTGGGGACTCGCGGGGACGCGGGGAAGGGGCCGCTAGGCACCCGTGCCTGGCACCAGCCAGCGACCTGAGAACGCACGCCAGCCGACGAACACCAGCCGGAACACCATGAACGTGGTCAGGCCCGACCAGATCCCCAGCAGTCCCCAACCGAATATCAGCGACAGCCAGATCAACGGCAGGAAGCCGACGAGTGCACTGGCCAGCGTCGCGTTTCGCATGAACTTCGCATCCCCCGCCCCGAGCAGCACCCCGTCGAGCGCGAACACGATTCCGGCGATGGGCAACTGAGCCACCAGGAACCACCACGGCACACCGATCACGTCCAGAACCGACCGGTCCGAGGTGAACAACCTAGGAAACACCGACGAGCCAAGGGCGAAGATCGCGGCGAGCACCCCCGCAGCAACCGTCGAGAACACCGTCACGCGCCAGGCGACGGACTTGGCGTGCGCCAACTGACTCGCGCCGAGCGCCGCGCCGACCAGTGACTGCGCCGCTATCGCCAGCGAATCCAACACCAGGGCAAGGAAACTCCACAGTTGCAGCACGACCTGGTGGGCGGCCACCGCGGCCGCGCCGAACCGGGCGGCGACGGCCGCAGCCGAGACGAAGCACGCCTGGAAGGCCAGCGTCCGCACCACCAGATCGCGGCCCATCACGACCTGTGCCCGCAGCACCGCCAAGTCCAGCCGCAGCGGCACCCGTTCGGCCAGCAGCGCCCGGCAGAAGAACAGCCCGGCCAGCCACTGTCCGGCCAGGTTGGCGATCGCCGATCCGACGATTCCAAGGCGGGGCAACCCCATCAAGCCGTACACCAGGGTGGGACACAACACGGCAGACAGGGCGAAACCTGCAACCACGTAGCGCAGCGGTCTGGCGGTGTCCTGCACACCACGCATCCAGCCGTTGCCAGCCAGGGAGATCAAGATCGCGGGCGCGCCGAGGATCGCGAGCCGCAGCCACGGCAGAGCGGTCTCGGCGATCTCGCCTCCGTCCGCGATCACCGCCAGGATCGGCACCGCTGCCACCTCGATGACCACGACGACGAGGGCTCCGAGTCCTACGGCGAGCCAGGTGGCCTGCACGCCCTCGCCGACGGCCGCCCGGCGGTCGCCGGCACCGAAGAATCGGGCCGCCCTCGCCGTCGTCCCGTAGGACAGGAAGGTCAACTGCGAGGACACCAACGACAGGATCAGTCCGCCGATGGCCAGCCCGGCCAACGCCACCGCCCCCAGCCGCCCCACCACGGCGAGGTCGAACAACAGATAGACGGGTTCGGCGGCGAGCACCCCAAGCGCGGGCAGTGCCAGCCCCGCGATGCGGCGCCCGGTGGCCGGAACCGGCTGCTCTTCCTGGGAACTCATCCCCGCGGTCGACCTGCGAGCCGGCTTCCGCGGAAGGGGCAGAACGTGAAGTTCAGGCCGCTGTGCCCGCCGCCGGGTAGCTCACCCAAGTGCGGCCGCCAACGCCCTGACCACGTCGCGCGCGGGTCCGGTCGCGGAGTATCCCGCGGCAAGCCGGTGCCCGCCGCCCCCGAAGGCACTCGCGACGGCCGCCAGGTCGACGTCCGACTTGGCGCGCATCGACACCGTCCAGGACTGCGGTTCGATCTCCTTGAACACGGCAGCGACCTCGGCCTGCGCCGTGGTACGCACGATGTCGACGATGCTCTCGACTTCCTCCGGCCGGGCATTCATCCATTCCTGGTGTCCGACAACGGCATACACCAGGCCCCGACCGCCCACCGCGTCCGGCACCAGCTGCGCCGACGCCAGCACGCGCGACAACATCGGGAGCCAGGAGAACGGGTGCGTGTCCAGCAGGGTGCGGCTGATCGTGGCGTTGTCCACGCCGAGCTCGAGTAGCCGGGCCGCCAGCCGGTGTGCACGCGTGCTGGCCCACCGGAACGACCCGGTGTCGGTGATGAGACCGGCGTAGAGGCAGTGCGCAACGGGCTTGTCGAACGGCTTGCCCCAGGCATCGAGAAGTTCGGCGACGAGCATCGTGGTCGAGTCGGCCGTCGGATCGACGTAGTTGGCCGTGCCGAACAGTTCGTTGGATGCGTGGTGATCGATCACCAGGACCTCGTGGCCCGCATCGGCGAGCGCCCGAAGCGCACCAAGGCGGTTGAGACTTGGGATGTCGACCGTCACCACCAGGTCGGCGCCGCCGTGCATCGCGTCGGGGACGACCAGCAGATGTCCACCGGGCAGCGACTGGAGCGACTCGGGAAGCACCGACGGCGCCGCGAAACCTACCTCGACCCGCTTACCCGACTGTTCGAGGACGAGTGCCAGCGCAAGCCCCGCGCCGATCGTGTCGGCATCCGGATAGACGTGACACACCACGCTGACCGAGTCCGCCGCGTCGAGCAGCTTCGCTGCCCCCCACCCATCGACGCGCGCCGACGACCGAAATAGCTCAGGCTTCGGGTCGATCGCGGTCATCCGTGTCCTCAGGGTCGAACTGGTGGTCCGGGACCACGTCTGGCTCCCCCCCGGATTCCTCCGCCCCAGAGACACGGTACGGGTCAGCCTCGCCAGCCGGCGTGGCACCCTGTCGAATCCGCGCCAAATCGGCATCCGCCTGCCTGGCCTTGGCCAACAGGTCCTCCATGTCGCGCGCCGTGTCCGGCAACTTGTCCAGCACGAACGTCAACGTCGGGGTGAACCGCACCCCGGTGGCGGCGCCGACTCTGGTGCGCAAGGTACCCTTCGCGCGTTCCAGAGCCGCTGCCGCACCTGCGTAGTCCGGCTCTTCCTGCAGCGTCTCACCGCGAACCGTGTAAAAGACCGTGGCGTCGTGCAGGTCACCCGTCACCTTCGTGTCCGTGACGGTCACGAAGGCCAACGGGGGATCCTTGATCTCGAACTCGATCGCCGAGGCCACGACGGTGGCGATGCGCTTGGAGAGTCGGCGCGCCCGTCCAACATCGACCATTAGGTGCGCGCCTTCTCCACCAGCTCGTAAGCCTCGATGACGTCGCCTTCCTTGATGTCGTTGTAGGTCAAGGTAAGACCGCACTCGTAACCGTCGCGCACCTCGGTGGTGTCGTCCTTCTCCCGCTTCAGCGACGAGATGGTGACGGTCTCGGCGACCACGACGTTGTCACGCAGCAGGCGGGCCTTCGCATTGCGACGGATGATGCCCGAGGTGACGAGGCAGCCGGCGATGTTGCCGACCTTCGACGACCGGAAGATCGCCCGGATCTCGGCGCGGCCGAGTTCCTTCTCCTCGTAGATCGGCTTGAGCATGCCCTTGAGGGCCGCCTGGATCTCGTCGATCGCCTGGTAGATCACCGAGTAGTACCGGATGTCGACACCTTCGCGGTGCGCGAGCTCGGTGGCCTTGCCCTCGGC
>NZ_JBOGDD010000697.1:0-4507 GCF_050701675.1 Mycobacterium sp.
GGCCACCGCCATGTCGGTGGGCACCGCGCTGGCGGTCTCCGCCGTGGCCGCCCTCGGGTTGAGCTGGTATCTCAGTCGGCGGGTGCACCACT
The DNA here is from genome assembly GCF_050701675.1 of Mycobacterium sp. Taxonomy (GTDB): domain Bacteria; phylum Actinomycetota; class Actinomycetes; order Mycobacteriales; family Mycobacteriaceae; genus Mycobacterium. Next base: position 93 of record NZ_JBOGDD010000697.1, read on the forward strand.
CAGCAGCCGAACTCGCCCACGCGGCAACCGTGATCACGGACGGCCACTATGACGTTCGGGTGTCGCCAACCCGCCTGGGCAAGGAGTTCGACGAGATCGCCGCCGCCTTCAACACGATGGCCCAGCGGCTCGGACACGTCGAGCACAGTCGTCGTCAGCTGCTCGCGGATCTCGCTCACGAGATCAGAACCCCCGTCGCCATCCTCGAGGCTTACCTCGAGGCACTGGAGGATGGGGTGAAGTCGCTCGACGCCGAAGCCATCGGGGTGCTGCGCGACCAGTCCCGGCGGCTAACGCGATTCAGTACCGACGTCACCGCGCTGTCCAATGCCGAGCACCGCGCGAGCAGTATCGATGCCCGCCGCGTCTCGATGGGGCAGCTGGTCACGACCGCGACGACCGCACTGGAGCCCCGCTACCGTGCCAAGGGCGTGACGCTGGAGTCGACGTCGTCGGCCGATCTGCCTGTGATGCAGGCAGATCCGGAGCGTCTCGGGCAGGTGCTCACCAACCTGCTCGACAATGCGCTCCGCCACACGCCAAGGGGAGGTTCCGTCGCGGTCAGCGCGCGTGCCACCGACGACGACCTGATCATCGCGGTGTCCGACACCGGGGACGGCATCCCGCCAGAGCACCTGACTCGGCTGTTCGACCGGTTCTACCGCGTGGATGCCGCGCGTGACCGAGAGCACGGCGGCGCAGGCATCGGACTGGCCATCGCCAAGGCACTCGTCGAAGCTCATGGCGGCAGCATTCAGGCCGACAGCGGTGGGCCCGGCACTGGGAGCACGTTCACCTTCTCCGTACCGCGGCGGGCATCCTCCGCGGCGGGGGACGGCAGCAGAGCTAGGGCTTCAACGCTCGAGGGATGAGCGTGTCGAGGGCGGCCGCCGCAAGCTCCTGCCCGATGTCGATGACCTCGTCGGCGCGGTGGAATTCCAGACTCCTGGCGGCGCTGCGCGGCACCTCGATCAGGATGTCGGGCGGATAGGCCGCCAGCATGTGGCGCATGAGGGCCGACTGTGCAACGTCGATGGAGCGGTTCATCACCTCGAAGCCGCTGAGTCTGGGCACCGACGATTCGGTGTGATCGTCGTGGTCGTCGGTCTCGACCCCGTCATTGGCGAACCGGCTGAGCACCGTTCTGGCGGCAGGCGTGTCGAGCAGCGTGCGGGCCGTGGCCGTGTCGAGCAAAGCCGTTGTGTTGCGCCACATCCGGCTGAGCAGCTCGGTGGTGGGCCCGGGTTCGGATTCGTGCGACGTGGGCTGCTCGGGGTCGTTGCCGCCGAGACTGACGGCGATGGTCAGGTCGGCGTTGACCGCGGCGAGGGGAGCCATCGGCAGGGGGTCGAGGATTCCGCCGTCGGCGAGCAGCCTCCCGTCGAGCACGTGCGGTTTGATCACACCGGGGATGGCGATCGAAGCGCGGATGGCTGCGTCGACGGGACCGCGCTGTAGCCAGACCGACTTGCCCGCAACCAGATCCGTCGTCACCGCGGTGTACGGAATCAGAAGCTCCTCGATCATGGCCTCGCCGAGGATTTCCCGGACGGCGTCGAGGATCTTGTCGGCCCTGAGCACCCCCGCGGACGTGAGGGAAGGGTCGAGCAGTCGCAGTACCGCCCGCTGCGTCAGCGAACTCGCCCACGCCGCATACTCGTCGAGCTTGCCCGCGGCCTCCAACCCGCCGACGAGAGCTCCCATCGACGAACCGGAGATGCCGACGATCTCGTGACCGCGGTCGCGCAGCTCATTGATCACCCCGATGTGCGCGTACCCGCGAGCCCCACCGCTACCGAGACAAAGCGCCACTCGCATGAACACATCATCCCGTGTTCGTTCAGCGCTGATCCGGCAACCCAATACGTCATGATCGGGAAATTGCGCTCCGTCGTCCTCGACTGCACCGAACCGCGGCGGCTCGCAGCAGTTCCACCTCGACATCGAGGTCGGCGTGGCGGAGTCAGAGGTGTTGGCCAGCGGTGCCACCCGGGTGCCAGACGCGGTCGGGGAAGACCGCTTCCGGGTCTACCGAGACCCAGCGGGGCACCCGTTCTGCCTGGTTTGGGGTGTGGAGAGTTAGCAGCCCACCCTGGCGAAGAAGGCGGCGGCAAGCAGGCCGATGATCAAACCTATCTGCCACTGGCCGCTCGACACGGCGACGACGACGCCCATGATGGCGCCGATGGCGATCACCAACAGGATGAGACCCATCAGCACGCGCATGCCGTTGATCGACCCACCGGCGGCCGGCGGCAATGACGTCCGGGGCTTGCCCAGCGGACCGTTCTTTGGTGCAACCATGGGCCATCCCCTTCGTGAGTGACGAGGAGCACATTACACCGAATATTGTGATACAGCCCACAACGCCTAGGCGCTCTAATTGTTAGCGCGGCAAAGGTTTCGGGTGCTGGGCCCGCAGGCGCCGGGGGTTCCGACACCCGTGATTAAAAGGGCGTCAGCCGCACAGATCGTCGGCTGCGGCCTCGGCCGCGACGATGACCGCCGACTGCCTGGCCGGGGGCAGCTGCGACCACGGCAAGCCGAACGTGCCAGGTCCCGCCGCATCAGTCGACTGCAGGCCCTGCAGATACGGCTCGAATTGCGCCTTCTGCTCGCCGCCCCGCTCCGTCATCCACACCTTCGCGGCGTGACAGGCCTGGAAGTATTCGTCCTCGGTGGACTGGGCAGGCGTGCCGACGGCGGTCGTGACACCGTTCGGTGACACCCCCAGTGCGCCGGGCGCTGCCGTGTGATTCTCGAAGCTCGGTGACGTCGTCGGCGTCGTCACCGAAAGCGAGGACGGCCCCGACGACGAGGCCGTGGACGGGGCTTGTTCCGAGCCCGAGGAGCAACCGGCCAGGAGGGCCGCGGCGGCCGCCACGGCGAAGATCGGGTAGCTGCGCATACCGCCAATCTATGCAACACTCGCCAACGTGCTGGAGCGGACCTTCTGTCGGGAGTGTTGTAGGGCTTGACGCCCGTCCCCGACCGTCCCCTTCCTGGTCCACTTGGAGTCCTTGCACCATGTCTCTAGTACTGCCGTCGGTGGTCGCACCGACCCGCCTCCGCGTCCCCGATCTGCTGCAGGCGACCGACGTCGCCGCCGATCACGTCCTGTCGGGCCGCTACGACCGCCTGCTCCCCGTCGGGGGCCCGCCGACTGACGAGCGCTGGTTCACCCGCCTCCATGGCGACGACGAGCTCGACGTCTGGCTCATCAGCTGGGTGCCGGAGCGCTCCACCGAACTGCACGACCACGGTGGGTCGCTGGGTGCTCTGACCGTTGTCTCCGGCGCATTGTCCGAAACCCGTTGGGATGGAGACGCGTTGCGCGAACGGCGGCTCGCCGCGGGCGACCAGGCCGGATTCCCGCTCGGCTGGGTGCACGACGTCGTGTGGGCACCACCGACCTCGGTGACGGTCCACGGCCCTACCCTGAGCGTGCACGCCTACTCGCCTCCACTGACCGCAATGTCGTACTACGACGTGACCGATCGGAACACGCTTCGGCGCGACCGGACCGAGCTGACCGACAAACCCGAAGGGGACTAGTGCCCAGCCGCATCGACGCCGTTCTGCAGGCCGCACGGGCCAGATTGGCACGGATCGAGGCGGAGGACGTCCCCGCGGCGTTGGCGCGTGGGGCACTGCTGGTCGACATCCGACCCGCCGCGCAGCGGGCCACGGAGGGTGATGTCGCGGACGCGCTTCTCATCGAACGCAACGTGCTCGAGTGGCGCTGCGACCCGACCAGCGAGGCACGGCTACCGCAGGCCGTCGACGACGACGTCGAGTGGATCGTGCTCTGCTCGGAGGGATACACGTCGAGCCTGGCTGCGGCGGCGCTGCTGGATCTCGGCCTGCACCGCGCCACCGACGTGGTCGGCGGCTACCACGCCATGCGCTCGGCTGGCGTCCTGAACTAGCTGTTCTCGTCGGAGCGCAGCAGCAGCCTCAGCGCGTCCGTCTTCGCCGCCGTCCAGCCCGGCGGCTGCATGATCGCCGCCCACGCGTTCGCGACGTCCCGCACGTAGACGTGACCGTGTCCATCCGGGACGTCGACCGCCACGGCCATGTCGGCTGACACCTGCAGGAACGTGACGACGGGAATCCACTCCATCCGTGGTGACACGTCGGTACCGCGCGGCTCGCGAAGCCAGTCGGGCTTGCTGAACAGCAGATCGGGGCTCCACCACGCGATCGGATCCGAAGCGTGCTGCAGATAGACCACCCTCGGGTCGTCCCACGGATCTGCGGGCCGGTTCAGGTCGTCCGCCGTCGCGGCGAACCGGGCGTACGCGCCCTTGTCGTAGATGGGGAGCCACTCCGGTGACCCCGGATCGCGGTTGGCGGTCAGGTCCGTCCAGATGGTGTTGTTGAACGTCGGGCCGGAGAACAGCGCGCCGTCGGTG
>NZ_JBOGDD010000698.1:0-3898 GCF_050701675.1 Mycobacterium sp.
GTGCAACTGCACGAGACAGCGTTGGCGGAACGCGTGGTTGGTCGACCAGTCGGTGGTGTCGAAGGCCCGCCGCGCAGCGGCGATCGCTGCGTCCATGTCTTCGGCACCGGCGTCGGCGGCGACGCCGAGGATTTCCTCGGTGGCAGGGTTGAGATTGTCAGCGGTCTTGCCGCCCGCAGACTCACGCAGTTGGCCGTCGATGAACAGGCGCGTCTCGGGGTTGAAGCTGACGGTGGCGGCGGCGATGGGTGAAGCCGTCATTGGCGGTCCCTCTCACAGAAGTGGCGGTGTGGGTTAGTGTACTCATTTATAGATAACTGTTTAGCGGATTCGATCTAGCGACCGAGTCTAGGCACTCATGAAGGGGGAACGGGTTGTCAGCCCCTGTCGACAGCACCTCGGCCGACCTTCGACGAGACGAGTATGTCTCCCAGGTGGCGACGTACCGTCGTGAATTCCGCAACTGGCTCCGCGAGTTGGGCTGGGCTGACGAGTGGCGTTCCGTGCACTTCGACACCGCCGAAGACGAGCTCGCGTACCACGCCACGGTCCTGTCGCGGCTTCACGAGGCCGGCTGGAACCGCTATGGCTGGCCCGAGGCGGTCGGCGGGTTCGGAGGCGCCGAGATCCACCGGGCGGTCTACTTCGAGGAGCTGGCCGCGGCGATGCTGCCCGTGCCCGAGCAACACTGGACGCTCGAGGTCATTGGACCTGCCCTCTACCAGTACGCCCCGGACCTGGCCTCCCGATACTTACCGAACTACCTGAGCGGCGCAGAGTGGTGGGGTCAGTGCTTCTCCGAGCCGGAATCCGGTAGCGATCTCGCCGGCCTGCGGTGCAGGGCGACCGACGACGGCGCCGGTGGCTTCGTGGTCAACGGGCAGAAGATCTGGACCAGCCAGGGCCCGACTGCAACCCGGTTTCTGCTGCTGGCACGCACCGGCACGCCCGAGAGCAGACATCGCGGCCTGAGCACGTTCCTGGTCGATGCCGACACCCCTGGTGTCACCGTCCGGCCGATCGCGTTGGCCAGCGGGCGCCGCGAATTGGCCGAGGTGTTCTTCGACGACGTCCGGGTGCCACACGACCGACTGATCGGCGACGTCGGCGCCGGCTGGGGCGTGGTCATGTACCTGATGCAGTACGAGCGCGGCATGTACGGCTACGCGGTGTTGACCACGGCGCTGACCGAACTGGGCAGACTTCGAGCCGAGATGGCCGTCCACGGTGCATCGTCTGCCAACCGCGAGCGCCTTGCGCAGATCTACGTCGCCGTGGTGGCCGCACAGGCACGCGGCGCGACGACGGTCCGGGCACTGGCCGAAGGCCGAATGGTGGGCCCGGGCAGCAGCATCGACAAGCTGCTCGTCGGCAAGGCCGAGAAGGACATCAACGACCTCATCCTCGACGTGCGACGGGACTGGATGATGGCCGGAACCGCCGGCTCCAAGGAACTCAACGCCGCACGGGCGAAGTGGTGGTACACCCGGGCCGCGACGATCATGGGCGGTAGCGCCGAGGTTCAGCGGGGCATCATCGCCGACCACCTTCTGGGACTGCCCAAGGAGAAGCGGTGACGGGCGCACCCGACGAATCGTGGCCGATGATCGAGGAGGCCGTCTTCCGGCTCTTCGACGAGTTGGCCGCCAAGAATCCCGGCGAACACGTCGCGATCGGACCTCCGCTGAAGGAGCTCGGCTGGTCCGACATCGAAGCCGAGTACCCGGTCGAGGCCTGTGAGTTGCTGTTTCGCGCCCAGGGGCGGTCCTTGCTGAACTCCGACTGCCTCGACAAGGTCATGCTCGCCGAACTGGCCCCGCTCTTGGACGGCCCGGCCGACGGCATCGTGTTGCCAGGCCTCGCCGACGGCTACGCACCCGGTTCCGACGAAGAACGCGTCGACGGCATCGTGATCGGGCCGCTGCCCAGCGTGGGGCGATTGGCCGTGCCGGTATCGGGCCCGGGGGGCACGGTGTCCGTCGGAGTGATCGACGGCGACCGTCTCGATGGCGAGAGGTTGGACACCTTCGACACGTCGGCGTACTGGTCAAGGGTCAGTGGACCGCGGACTGGCGAGCTGGTGGACGCCTCCCTCGAGTGGAATCGCGCGGTTGCCGGTGCCCAGCGGGCTCTGGCCACCGAACTCGTCGCGCTGGCGGACGAGGCTCTGCGGATCGCCGTCGAGCACGTCACCGTCCGGGTCCAGTTCGGGTCACCCATCGGGTCGTTCCAGTCCCCGCGGCACCTGCTCGCCGATGCCTCGGCCGGTCTGGAGGGCACCCGTGCACTGCTGGGCGAGAGCTGGCGGTATGGCGGGGAGCTCTCCGCGTTGGCCGCCAAGGCTGCGGCCGGGCGATCGCACCGGGCAGTGTCCGACGCCGCCCTTCAGGTGTGCGGCGCGATCGGGTTGACCATGGAGCACGACCTGCATCGCTACGTCACGCGCGGCTTCCAGATCGACTCGCTGTGCGGCTCCTACCAGCAACTCGAGGCGCTGCTCGCAGACCGCCTCTTCGACGACTACGCCCCAGGCCGCGCGCTTCCCGCGATCGTCGCCTGGACTGATTAGGGAAGGAACCATGCGCCGCAACATCTTCGACGAGGTCCACGACGACTTCCGCGCCACCGCGCGGACGTTCTTCGAACGCGAATGCGTTCCGAACACCGAGAAGTGGGAAAAGGACGGCAAGGTCAGTCGCGAAGCGTGGCTCGCCGCGGGCGACGCCGGGCTGATCGGCTGGGAGTTCGACGAGAAGTACGGCGGACTCGGTGTCAAGGACTACCGGTTCAATCAGATCATCTCCGAGGAGATGTTCATGACCGGATCGGTCGGCATCGGCCTTGGCGTACAGAACGACATCCTGATGCCGTACATGCAGAACCTCACCAGCAACGAGCAGAAGGACCGCTGGCTGCCCAAGTTCGTCAGCGGGGAGTACATCGGCTCGATCGCGATGTCCGAGCCTGCCGCCGGCTCGGACCTCGGCGGCATCAAGACCACCGCCCGCGACGAAGGCGACCACTGGGTCGTCAACGGCTCCAAGACGTTCATCAGCAACGGACTTCAATCCAAGCTCGTGCTCACCGCCGTCAAGACGGACCCGTCCGAACGTCACAAGGGCATCAGTCTGCTGATGATCGAAGACGGCATGGAGGGCTTCACCCGCGGCCGCAAACTCGACAAGATCGGCCAATACTCCGCCGACACCGCCGAGCTGTTCTTCGAGGACGTCAAGGTGCCGAAGGAGAACCTGATAGGTGACCTCAACCGCGGCTTCTACCATCTGGTCTCCAACCTGCCCAGCGAACGGGTCGGCGTGGCCTGCTACGCGCTGCCGGCCGCACGGAAGGCCTTGGAGCTGACCAAGGCCTACGCGCTTGAGCGCACCGCGTTCGGTCAGCCCATCGGCAAGTTCCAGGTCAACCGCCACTTCCTCGCCGAGATGCAGACCAAGCTCGATGCCGCCCAGACCTACCTCGATCAGTGCGTGCTGTCGGTCAACGACGGAACGCTGAGCGACCAGGACGCTGCCGGGCTCAAGTGGTGGACCTCGGAGGTGCAGTGGGAGATCATCGACCGCTGCCTGCAGATGCACGGCGGTTATGGCTACATCAACGAGTACGAGATCGCCCGACTCTGGCGTGATTCGCGTGTGCAGCGGTTGTACGCCGGGACCACTGAGATCATGAAGGACCTCATGGGACGGGCGATGGGTTACTGAGGATGACCTTGGTCACTGGCAGGCGACCAATCCCAAGATTGGGACGGAGACTGGTTTAACCTGCTAAATAGTTAGTTGTTTTGTTGCGTTTACAGATACCGGTGGAGGTGGTAATGGAGGTCACCTGTCTTCGTGAGCCGAAGTTGGCCGATCGGGTAGCCACGGTGCTGCGGCGG
>NZ_JBOGDD010000699.1:0-5029 GCF_050701675.1 Mycobacterium sp.
GGGCCGTTCACGCACCTGACCGCCGAGCGTGACCGACTGCGCGCCCTGAGGTGGCGGAACTTCGAGGCCCGTCAGGTGGGGGCGACCGTCGGCGCCGAGATCAGCGGCGTTGACCTCACCGGGCCGCTGGCCGACGACGTCATCGACGAACTTCGCCGGGCCCTTCACGACTACAAGGTGATCTTCTTCCGGGACCAGGCACTGACCCCTGCCGGGCAGGTCGCCTTCGCCCGACGGTTCGGGGAGCTCGAGACCCACCCCGTGATTCCCGGCAACTCCGACGAGCCGGAACTGGCGCGCTTCGAGAAGGGAGCAGCCGTCGGGGGATACGAGAACCAGTGGCACCACGACGTCACCTGGCGGGCGCTTCCGTCGATGGGGACGGTCCTGCACTCGGTCACCGCCCCGCCCCTCGGCGGCGACACGTTGTTCGCCGACATGTACGCGGCCTACGACGCCCTCGACGACGACACCAAGGCCGCCATCGAAAACCTCGACGCCGTCCACGATTTCACCCGCGCCTTCGGTCGGTTCATGCCGCAAGAGAGGCTCGAGCAGATGCAGTCCGAGTTCCCGCCGGTACGCCACCCCGTGGTGTGCACGCACGCCGGCACCGGGCGACGGCACCTGTACGTCAACCGGATCTTCGTCAGCCACCTCGAGGGCATGGACCCGGACGAGAGCACACGCCTGCTCGACCGGCTCTGCCGACAGGCTGACTACCCCGAACACCAATGCCGATTCCAGTGGACGACGAACGCGGTCGCGTTCTGGGACAACCGGGCCGTTCAGCACTACGCCAGCAGCGACTACTGGCCCCAGACGCGGATCATGCAACGGGCATCGATCGTGGGTCCGCGGCCGGCGCGCTAGCGGCGTCACCGCCCGGCGGCGGGTTTCACCGAAGCGCGGTCAACAGGTCGTCGAGGGCGTGCTTCTCGGTCGCGGGGTTGGGATTGCCGTCCCGGAGCGCGGTGAGGACGGCGTCGATCCGGCCGTCGACGGCGATCCAGGTGGCGTCGTCCATGGGCTGAAGCTTGGATTGGCCGTCGTCCCACGCGGTTTCGAGGTCCTTGACCCTGGACGTCGCACCTGTCTGGTCGCCGGCGTTGACCTTGGCGAGCGTGTCCTGCGTGATCGTGCGGAAGTTCGCGACGTCCGCCGCCGGGAAGTGCGCGGCCACCTGTCCTGGGACGAGGGGTGCGCTCACGACCGGAGTTCCGGACTCCGCCTCGGTCGACGGGGCCGTATGCGGCTGCGCATTAGCCCCGGTGAGCAGCGCGCCTGCGGCGACCGCGACGACAGCGAAGTAGCCAAGCATGGCCCGTTCGCGCCCAGCGCGCGATCTCGGCTGCGGGGACAGCGTTGGTCCTTCGATGACGTCGGCCCGGGTGAGCGACAGGTAGACGACGATGGCGAGGATCGCGGCGAGGAAGATCACGCTGGTGACGGCCGTGCCGAGACCCAAGCCGCTTTCAGCCTTGGGCAACCCAAGCCAGTCACCGAGATTTGCACCGAGCGGGCGAGTCAGAACGTAGGCGAGCCAGAAGGACAGCACCGCGTTGGCGCCAAGGCGCCAGCCGATCGCGATCGCCACGATGAGGCCGGCCGGTAGAAGCACCGCGATGCCGGGCGCCCAGCCGGTGAGCTCCAGTGTCCAGTCGCCTGCCGCCGTCCCCAGCGCGAACGTGACGAGAATTGCAAGCCAGTAGAACGACTCTCGCGGCATGGTCACGATGCTGTGGATCGACAGTGTCCCCTCACGGGCGAACCACACGCCGAACACCACGGCGAGGATGGCCGCGAAGACAGCCGTACTCAGCACCAGCGGAACGCCAAGGCCGTCCGTCAGGATGTCGGTGTAGAGAGTGCCCGTCACGCTCAGGACGACCACCGTCAGCCAGTAGACGAACGGCACGTAGCGGTCCAGGCTCAGCTGCCAGCCCAGTACGGCTGCGAGCACCACCGTGAAGATCAGCGCGGTGGGGATCAGGCCGACGCCGAGTGTCATGTTGATCCAGTCGGCGAAGCTCTCGCCGACGGTCGTGCAGAGGATCTTGATGACCCAGAACCACACCGTGATCTCGGGCACCTTGCTCAGCATCACGCGCGGGGACTTCACTGCCGCAGCTTCCGGTGTCTCGCTCATGACGCCGGAACGTATTGGCGGGTCGCTGAAGGCACGCTGAGAGATTCTGTCGGCCAACTGATCCAGCGCTGGGCCGGGCCCGCTCTCAGCTCCGTCTCAGCGAGGTTGCGGAAGCTTGTTGGCATGAGGATCTGGTGGGTGTTCGCGCTGCTGGCCGGCTTTGCCGGGTTGGGCGTGGTCGCTCACGGTGCCAAGCACGGGACGGCCCTCGATCACGACGTTCTCGGCTGGATGGTCGATCACCGCCAGACCTGGTTGACGACGATCGCCATCGCGATCACCAACGCAGGCAGCCCGGTGGCGATGGGTGGGTTGGCCGCGATCGCGGCGGCCGTCCTCTGGTGGCGGCGCCGCTCGCTCATTCCAGGTCTGATCGTCGTGTCGACTCTGGCCGTCGCCGCCGGATCGAGCGCGTTGACGAAGGGCGTGGTCGGGGCCCAACGCCCGTCGCGGGCAACCCAATTGGTGCTGGAGATCGACCCATCCTTCCCGTCTGGACACGTCACGGGAACTCTGGCACTCACCGGCATGGTCGCGGTGATACTGGGGCGCGGCCGATCGGTGGGAACTCGCGTCGCGTTGGTGGCGGCCGTCGTCGTGCTCACGACGGTCGTCGCACTCACCCGGCTGTACCTGGGTGTGCATTGGCTGACCGACATCGGGGGCGGGATCCTGCTGGGCGCCGCCGCGACGCTCCTCGGGGCGCTGGCGCTGCCAACGACCACGGTCGCACGCACCGGCGTCGGCGAGGATCGGAACGGGTCGCCTGCGACCGTGGCTCCCCGGGTGGCATGATCCGCACAGTCGCACCGCGACGGATACCCACGGCCGAGACGGGGAGGGGCCATGCGGATCAGGCTCTTGGAGCGCTCTTGCCGCGGATGAGACAGCCTCGGACCTGGTGGAGACCCCAGTACTGGGGGATCTCGGCCCGATCGGCCTTCGTGTCGGCGACGGTGGTGCTCGTCGCGTTCGTGATCGCGGGCGCGGGTCTCGCGGTCATCCTGTACCGCTCGCTGCTCGGCGGCGTCGACGACGCCGCCGCAGGGCGCGTCAAGGACATCGTGGCCGCGTTGCGGTACGACACCGCGGCGGAACTCGATGGCGCACTTACGACAACCGATCAGCGAATCGTCATGGTGCAGGTGATCGACCAGGCCGGCGTCGTGGTTCAGCGGTCGCAGACCGCACCGAACACGCCGCTGGTGGCGCCGGACACCGTCGGCGCCAGGCTGGTGGTTGGGCTGCCCGAGCAGGTCCCGGTCGACGACGGAGACATACGCATCAGCGGTCAGACCGTTGGTGGAGCAGGCGGCAGCTACACGGTTCTGGTCGGCGCGGGAAGCGAGGCGGTCGAGTCGACGGTCAAGACGGTCCTGGTGCTGCTGGCGGGTGCCGCACCGATCGTCACGGCGGTGTCGGCCATCGTCACGTATCTGTTGGTGGCGCGCTCACTTCGATCGGTCGACGCGATCCGGACGAGGGTCGCCGACATCAGCACCTCCGATCTCGCCGAGCGCGTCCCGGTTCCGGCCAGCCACGACGAGATCTCCGCGCTGGCCGTGACGATGAACGAGATGTTGGCTCGCATCGAGGCGGGCCACGATGCACAGCGGCGGTTCGTCGGCGATGCCTCCCACGAGCTGCGCAGCCCGGTTGCGGCGATCCTCTCCGCTCTCGACGTCGCGGCCGCTCACCCTGATCTCCTCAACCAAGAGCTGGCGGATTCGACCCTGCGGCCGGAGGCACGGCGGATGGAGTCCCTCGTCGAGGATCTGCTGCTTCTGGCACGTGCCGACGAACGTGGACTCACTTTGCGGCGCAGGGACGTCGACCTCGACGATGTCGCATCCAACGAGATCGTGCGGTTGCTCAGAGAGACGACGTCGACCATCGACGCGGATCTGGCGCCGACGCGCCTGGTGGGCGATCCGGGTGGACTGTCGCGGGTCGTGCGCAACCTGCTCGAGAACGCGGCCAGGCACGCCACCTCGCGAGTCGAACTGAGGGTCGGGTCGCAAGCCGGTTACGCGATCCTGACGGTGGGCGACGACGGGCCGGGAATTCCCGAGGCGGATCGGATTCGCGTGTTCGACAGGTTCGTCCGACTCGACGCCGATCGGGCTCGCAGCGGCGGCGGCACCGGACTCGGTTTGGCCATTGTCTCCGAAGTCGTTGCCGCACACGGTGGTAGCGTCACGATAGGTGATCGCCCTGGTGGTGGTGCGCTGGTGCGGGTTCAGTTGCCGCTGGAGTACTCACCGGAGTCCAAGCGGTAACCCGCACCGCGGATCGTCTGAATCGTGTTGGTACCGAAGGGTGCGTCAATCTTGCGGCGCACGTATCCGACGTAGACTTCGACGACGTTGTCCGGTCCCGAGTAGTGGGCGTCCCACACGTGCTGCAGCATGTCGTTCTTCGTGACGACGGCGTCCTTGTGTCGCATCAGGTACTCCAGGACGCCGTATTCGCGCGGGGTCAGCTCGATCGGTGTCGAATCACGCTCTACCACACGACGTGTGGGGTCGAGGGTCAGTGTGCCCGCAGTCAGTATGACCGGGCGCTGGGGAGCGCCGCGACGCAGCAGTGCGCGCAACCTAGCGAGTAGCACGATGAAGGCGACCGGCTTGCTCAGGTAGTCATCGGCGCCCAGATCGAACGCGTCGGCCTGGTCGTAATCGCCGTCCTTGGCGGTCAGCATCAGGATGGGCGTCCACACTTCGGCCGCGCGCAGCTTCCGCAATACCTCGTAACCGTTCAGGCCCGGCAACATGATGTCCAGCACGATGACGTCGTACTGGTGTTCGGTGGCCTCCCACAGTCCGTCGACGCCGTTGGAGGCATGGACGACGACGAAGCCCTCGGCTCGCAAGCCCATGG
>NZ_JBOGDD010000700.1:0-6860 GCF_050701675.1 Mycobacterium sp.
GGCCTGCCCATGGAGCGGCCGCCTCCAGTTGTGCCGCGAGCTGCAACAGGACCGTCTCATCTCTTGCCATCAGCTGAACACCGATCGGCAGCCCGTCGGACGTCACGCCGAGCGGCAGTGAGATCGCCGCCCAACCGGTGACGTTCGCCATCGTGGTCCAGCCCGTCGTCGCGAACTCGACGTCGAAGAACTTCCGCGTGGTGCCGCGCGGTTGATTCAGCAAGCCGTAGGGCGGCGGGGGAGTGAGCAGTGTCGGCACCAGCAACACGTCGTGGGCGGCCATCCCCGCAGCGAAGCGGCGGGTCTGGGCGTGGACCGCTCCGATCGCCTCCGCGTATGCGACGCCGGTGGTGCTGAACCCCTCCCGCATCATCACCCAGGTGCTCGGCTCGAAGTCGTCCTCTTCGGGCTCGCGGCCGAGGTGACGCGTCGCGAAGGCATGCAGTTCGGCGTTGCTGACGGTGTGTAGCACGGCGATGGCGTCCGCGACCACGTCGGGATCGAACGTCGGCGCGCCGGTGTCGACGTGGTGTCCGAGCTCGTCGAGCAAGCGGGCAGAGGACTCGACGGCGGCGACGACGTCCGGATGCGTTGGCGTCCCTGGGAACGGCGAGTCCGTGGTGGTCAGGATCCTCCTGCCCGCGGGCCGTTCGGCGATGGCCTCGAGGAACGGCGTCCCGGGACGGGGTGTCGAGTACGGGTCACCGATGGCCTCTCCGGCGATGACGTCGAGGAGGGCGGCGCTGTCGCGTACGGTGCGGGTCAACGCGTGACCGTTGACGAGGCCCTCCATGCCCTGGCCACCGTCGGGTGCGAACGAACTGCGGCCACGACGCGGTTTGAGCCCGACCAACCCGCAGCACGCTGCGGGCACCCGGATGGAGCCGGTGCCGTCCCCGCCGGACGCCGCGGGCACGATGCCCGCCGCAACGGCCGCGGCCGACCCGCCACTGGACCCGCCGGGGGTGACGTCGGGAGACCACGGGTTGATCGTCGGGCCGAACAGCAGTGGCTCGGTGGTGCAGTGGTTGCCCCATTCGGGGGTGTTGGTCTTGCCGAACACGACGAGCCCGGCGTCGAGGTACCGGTCCACGATCCATGCCGACCCGGTCGCGACGTGTGTGCGCAGCGCCCGCGAACCCATCGCCTCTGGCGTCCCGGCCAGGGCTGCCCCCAGGTCCTTGAGCAGGAACGGGACTCCGGCCAGGGGCCCTGCGCTTCCGGCGCGCAACACCCCGGCGTCGTCGAGCGCCCTGGCCTGGGCTCGACCCCGGTCGAACAGGTCGGTGATGACGGCATTGAGCTGTCGTGCGGCGTCGAGCCGGAAGATCGCGGCCTCGAGTAGTTCGACCGCGGTCAGCTCACCCGACGCGGCGAGTGCGGCCTGACCGATGGCATCGATTTCTGCCAGCTGGCCGGCGTGTAGGGAGTCCATTAGTGCGGATCATGAAGCCTGACATCGGTTTCGGCAACTCGACGGCGCTAGTTCGACTCCTCGATCGAGTCCGGCTTCTTGTCGACGACCCGGGTCTTGTAGAGGCTGGCGAAGGTCGTGATGATCAGGGTGACGACGATGACGCCGAGGCTCAGCAACGTCGGAATCTCCGGCACCGGCACGCTCTCGCCACCGTTGATGAACGGCAGTTCGTTCTCGTGGAGCGCGTGCAGCACCAGTTTCACGCCGATGAAGAACAGGATGAAGGCGAGGCCCTGAGACAGATACACCAGCCGCTTGAGCATGTCGCCGAGCAGGAAGTACAGCTGTCGCAGTCCCATCAGCGCGAAGACGTTGGCGGTGAACACCAGGTACGGCTCCTTGGTGAGGCCGTAGATGGCGGGGATCGAGTCCAGCGCGAACAGCAGGTCGGTGGTGCCGAGCGCCACGATAACCAGGAACATCGGCGTCATCAGACGCTTGCCGTTGTTCTTGATCCAGAGCTTGAGGCCGTGCCACTCGTCGGTGAGGCTCAGGTGGTTGCGGGCGAACTTGACGACGGTGTTCTCCGCGTCGTCTTCGTGGTCGGTGTCGCGCACCAGCTTGGCCGCGGTGTAGACCAGGAACGCGCCGAAGATGTAGAAGATCCAGGAGAACTGCTCGATCGCCACCGCGCCGAGGGCGATGAAGATGCCACGGAAGACGAGCGCCAGGATGATGCCGACGAGCAATGCTTCCTGCTGGTACTTCTTGGGCACGTTGAAGCTCGCCATGATGATCAAGAAGATGAACAGGTTGTCGATCGACAGGCTGTATTCGGTCAACCAGCCCGCGAAGAACTCGACGCCGAACTGGCTGCCGTGCGAGTACCAGACCCAGGCTCCGAAGGCCACGGCCAGTCCGATGTAGGCCGTCAACGCGATCGCGCACTCGCGAAACGTCGGCTCGTGGGGCCTGCGTGCGATGAAGATGATGTCGAACAGCAGGACGGCCATGGTCACCCCGAGGGTGACGATCCATTCGATCTGCGTGACTTGCATAAAAGTGACTGCCTCCGGACGTCGACAAAACGGCCGAGGTCTCTGCCATCGCACGAGGTGCGATTCACGGCACCGGCTGCCCAACGATGGACAACGTGATGACGACGCCGTGACGAAGGAATACTCCCCTCACCGGACAGTCTGTCAGAAGACTGTGGGCGGCGGGAAATCGAGCTTCGCGTTTGCGGTACGCATATGGTGTCAACCACCGACGGCGATTCGAGGTAGTGACGGTGATCTTGGACCTACTGAGCCCCAGCGTGGAGATCGGCCTGGTGACCACGAACCTCGACGCGATGGTCGGGTTCTATGAGGGGTTCCTGGGGCTCGAGCCGCAGGGTGAGATCGAATTCGCCGACGGATCGCAGCGCCGCTACGCGTTGGGCGCGAGCGTCGTGAAGCTCGTCAGCTACGCCACGCCGCCACCGCTGCCAGCGGCTCCAGGCGGCGGCCGGGCGCAGGCGGGGCTGCGGTACTTCACGATCGGTGTCCGTGACCTCCGCGACGTCGCCGCCAAGGTTGAAGCCGCGGGCTACGAGATCGTCGAGCCTCCCACCGAGTTCGCGCCGGTGCCCGGCATGGGGTGGATGTTCATCGCCGACCCCGACGGAAACTCCATCGAGTTGTTCGGGACGCTGTAACCCGATGTCGGAGGCAAGCAGCGATGTCTGGGAGGTGATGTCGACTGCCCGCACGATGCGTCGCTTCTCGACACGTCCCGTCGGCGACGCCACCATGAACCGGTGCCTCGAGGCGGCGACGTGGGCGCCGTCGGGGGCCAACGCGCAGGCCTGGAGGTTCGTCGTGCTCACCTCGCCCGAGCAGCGCGCCGTCGTCGCGAGGGCCGCGGCCAACGCCCTGGAAGTGATCGAGCCGGTGTACGGCATGACCCGCCCCGCCCCCGACGACGACAGCCGCTCGGCCCGCACCAACCGCGCCACCTACGAACTGCACGACAGGGCCGCGGAGTTCGTCTCCGTGCTGTTCACGCAGAAATGCTTCCCGACGGCCTCCGAACTCCTGCTCGGCGGCTCGATCTTCCCGGCCATGCAGAACTTTCTGCTCGCCGCAAGGGCGCAGGGTCTGGGCGCCTGTCTCACCAGCTGGGCCTCCTACGGGGGCGAGCAGCTGCTGCGGGAAGCCGTTGGCGTGCCGGATGACTGGATGCTCGCCGGACACGTCGTCGTGGGCTGGCCGAAGGGTCGACACGGCAAGGTGCGCCGCCGCCCGCTGCGCGAGGCCGTGTACCTCGACCGCTGGGGCCAGTCCGCGACCGGCATCGTCGGTGCCCCTCGACCGGATGAGGCCTCGGGCCGGCGATATCTTGCCGTACGGGCCGTCCGTCGGACCGGTCTCAGTGCGCCGCCCCGCTGCGCAGTTCCTCCCAGGACGCTTCCTGGCCAGGGCGTTCGAAGGCGTCCCGGCTGGCGTCCGTGAACTCCTCGACGGTCATTGCTGCGTGGCCGGTGATCACCTCGACGAGGTTGTCGGCGCCGGCGAAGATGCCGTCGCGGTAGTCCCGCGCCACGTTGCTCAGATGTTGGATGAGAAACGGCGTAGCGCCCTGCACGGCGAGCACCCGACCGAAGGTCGCGATGTCGACC
The DNA here is from genome assembly GCF_050701675.1 of Mycobacterium sp. Lineage (GTDB taxonomy): Bacteria > Actinomycetota > Actinomycetes > Mycobacteriales > Mycobacteriaceae > Mycobacterium. The sequence goes on from NZ_JBOGDD010000700.1 coordinate 4,080, forward strand.
GGCTCGTAACGGACCGGGATGCCCAGGGTCTTCGAAATCCTCTCGGCGATCTGATCGTGGTTCAGCTCGACCGGCCCTCGAAGCGGGTAGATCTGCCGGTCATGCGGTGCCGGATTGGTCAGGATGGCGGCGATGACGCGGCCTTGATCGCTGCTGGTGATCGGCGCGTGACGGCCATCGGCGAAGGGCAGGCGCAGCGTTGCCAGGTCGTCGCGCCGTGACCACTGCCAGATGAGCCAGTCGGCGAAGAACGTGGGCCGCAGATGGGTGGTGATCATCGCGGTGCGATCCCACACCCGCTCGCTCAACCAGTGCTGCTGGGCAGCGTGGCTCTTGGCATCTCGCCTGGCGGAGATCTGGGACATGTTGACCACCGCGCGCACCCCCGCTTCGCTGGCAGCCTGGGCGAAGATCGTGGTGGCGTCCAACAGCCCGCCAGGGTCGATCGGGTAACAGAAGTACGCGGCGGTGACGCCGGCCATCGCCGAACTCACCGCGCCGAAGTCCAACAGATCCGCTTGGACCACGTCGGCGCCCAGCTCGGCAAGACGCTCCGAGCGCTCGTCTCGAGTGTGGACGAGTGCCCTGACTGACGCACCCTGTGCGCGAAGGAGTTCCACGGCGTACGACCCGGTCTTGCCGGTGGCCCCGGATATCAGGTAGACGTCGGCGCTCACTGCTCGGCACCCGTCAGTCGTCCATTCATCTGTGTACTCCATTCATCGTCGGTAAACCGATCTGTGTACTCAACGGGTCCGACGCTACAGATCCTTTCCGTAAATGTAAACCGATCTGTATACTCGGACGATGACCGCTGTTTCCGACACTGTGCCGACGGCTCGAGGCGGTGGCGAGGTGCGGCAGCGCATCTTGGCGGCCGCGGCCGACTTGTTCTATCGCGACGGCATCATCGCGACGGGAGTTGACCGACTGTCCGAGCAGGCATCGGTGTCGAAACGCACGTTCTACAAGTACTTCCCGAGCAAGGCCGACCTGGTTGAGCACTATCTGCGCGATCTCGAGGACGGGAATGGCTACCCGATGGAGCGCGCGCTGGGCCGCAACGAGGAGCCCCCACGGCAACGGCTGCTCGGACTGTTCGACGGTACCGCGTCAGATCGGTTGCGGGGCTGTGCATTTCACAACGCCGCCGTGGAGGCCCCCGGCACCATGCCGAACGTCGAAGGCGTCGTGCATGCCCACAAGCGCGCCTTCATCGAACGCCTCGTCACCGTCGCAGCAGAAGCGGGAGCCCGGGATCCACGGCGGCTCGCCAACCAGATCGCGGTCGTCTTCGAAGGAGCGGCGGCGCTGTCCACCTCGCTGAACGACGTAGCCCCGTTCGCGGCCGCCCGGTCCGCAGCCGAGACGTTGATCGACGATGCGCTGACCGAGAGGCGGACCAGGTGAGAACGCTGATCGTCGGAGCGGGAGCCACCGGGGGCTACATCGGCGCCGCCCTGGTGACCGGCGGCCGTGACGTGACCTTCCTGGTGCGCCCTGCCACGCGTTCGCGGCTGGCCGCCGAGGGCCTGCGGATACGCGATCCACACGGTGCGTTCACCGCGACGCCGGTGACCGCGGTGACCCGCGACGAACTCGACGGCGCCTATGACCTCGTGCTGATGGCCGTTCGCAGCGACGTCGTGACGGCGGCCATCGACGACATCCTTCCGGCCGTTGGCACCACGACTCGGATCCTTCCGATCATCAACGGAATGGCGCATCTGTCGGAGCTGACCGAGGCGTACTCGGAGGAGCTCGTTCTCGGCGGTACTGCCAGGCTCGCGACGTCTCTTCGCGCCGACGGCGCCATCGACGAGGTGCAACCCGGCGTCCACTTCGAAATCGGTCGGCTCGACGGTCGCCGAACAGAGGTCGTCACCGCGATCGGAGCTGAGCTGGCCGCACCCGGCATCACCGTCACGATCGCCGACGACATCGTGTCCGCGATGTGGAACAAGTTCGCCTTCATCACCGCGACCGCAGTGCTCACCTGCCTCCTCGGAGACGTCATCGGACCCATCGCCCGCACGCCAGGCGGTACCGACGTAGCTCGGCATGTCCTTGCCGAAGTGGGGACCGTTGCCGCCGCGGAGGGACATCCACTGCCGGTCGGCGTGCACGCGGCGTTGGAAACCCTGCTCCTGGATCCGACGTCGCACTTCGGACCGTCGATGTTCCGGGATCTGCGTGCCGGACGCCCCGTCGAGACGGCAGTCCTTGCCGACCTGGCCAAGCGCGCTCGACGGCATGGGGTGGCCACGCCCTTGCTCGACGCCGTCCTCGTCGTCCTTGGCCTGCAGGCCCAGCGTCTCACCGCGGCTCGGCCGCCTTCGTAGGACCACTGTGTCGCGCCATGATCGCGTCCCGCGCGGCAGCCAGCGCCTCACGTGAGAGGTCGGGGTCACTGGCCGCCGTTGCTCTCGCAATGGTGATCGCGCCGACCAATTCGGCAAGCACTGACATCGCCTCACGATTCAACGCCTCGGGGTCTTCGGCGTCGGTCAAGGTCGATCGGATGGTCGCGAGCAATGCCCCGATCCCGTCACCATAGGCACCCTGCAGCCTGCGGTCGCCCCGTGCGGCGTCGGCACTCAACGCGACCGAGGGGCAACCACCGTTCGGGGTGTCCCGATGAGCCGTTGCGAGAAACATCTCGACGATTCCGGTGAGACCCGCGCGACTCGCGCTCTCCGCGAACCGCTGGGCGGATTCGACGAAGGCGGTCTGCGCCACCTCGGCGATCAACGCATCCTTGGACTCGAAATGGCGGTAGAA
>NZ_JBOGDD010000701.1:0-5315 GCF_050701675.1 Mycobacterium sp.
CGCGTGCTGATCATGGACGAGCCGACGGCCGCGCTGTCCACGCACGAAGTGCAGCTGTTGTTCCGGGTGGTCGACACCCTCCGCGAGCGTGGGGTCACGATGATGTTCGTCGGGCACCGCCTCGAAGAGGTGTTCGCGATCGCCGACCGCATCACCGTGCTGCGCGACGGCGAACTCATCGACACCCGACGCGTCGAAGAGCTCACGCCGTCCGAAACCGTGCGGCTGATGGTCGGCCGCGACATGTCCCAACTCTATCCTGACCGCGACGCACACCTCGGCGATGTCGTTATGGAGGTCGACTCCCTCACTCGCACAGGTGAATACGAGGACATCTCGTTCGCGCTGCGGGCCGGTGAGATCGTCGGGTTCGGCGGCCTCGTCGGAGCGGGACGCACCGAGATCGCGCGCACCCTGTTCGGCATCAACGCGGCCGACGCCGGCCAGATCCGGATCGGCGGGCGAGCGGTGTCGATCTCCTCGCCGCGAGAGGCGATGCGTCACGGCATCGCGTACGTCTCCGAGGACCGACGGGGACAGTCGCTCGTGATGGACTTCTCCATCCTCGACAACGCCTCGCTGCCGGTGCTGTCGAAAACGACTCGGTTCGGTCTGACGAATCGTGGCCGCGAACTCGACGTCGTTCGGGATCCTTTGCGCAAGATGCGTCTACGATTCGGCAGCTACGACCAACCGGTCTCCACGCTCTCCGGCGGAAACCAGCAGAAGGTCGTGCTGGCGAAGTGGCTGGGCACGCAACCGAGGATTCTGATCCTCGACGAGCCCACCCAGGGCATCGACGTCCAGGCCAAGGCCGAGGTTCATCGTCTGGTCGCCGCCCTGGCGGCCGAGGGGATGGCGGTCATCCTCATCTCGTCGGACATGCCGGAACTGATCGCGATGAGCGATCGGGTCGTGGTGCTGCGGGAAGGCCACCAGATGGCCGTCGTCGAACGCGCCGACGTGTCGCCAGAAGCATTGGGGGCGGCAGCGACTGGCGCCGCACCCGATCATCACGGCGGGGCCGTCGACGAGGTCTCGGCGATCGAGGCCGCTGCAGGTTCGGCACCGGTCGACGCGGAGGAGTCGCTCGACGACGCCTCACCGGAACCGCGACGGCAGCCCGGATCGAAGGAGGCAGTCGTCGACGGGGCGGCGGGTCGCCGCACCGGCTTCGCGGGACTGCTGGGCCGACTCGGCGCGGCCCGCGAACTCGGGCTCGTCGGGGTGATCCTCGCCATCGCGATACCGGTGGCGCTGATCAACCCCAACTTCCTCAGCGGCGGCAACCTCACCTCGGTCGCCGTCGACGCATCGCTACTACTGTTCGTGGCGGCAGGTCAGCTGTTGGTCATGCTGACCGGGAACATCGACATCTCCGTAGCCTCCACCGTCGGACTGGCCGCCTACGTCAGCGCAATGACCATGCGCGACGTTCCAGGCATCCCCGTGCTCGTCGCGGTCCTGATCGCGATCGCCGTCGGATTGGCCTGCGGCGCAGTCAACGGGCTGGTGATCGCCTTCGGCCGCGTGCCCTCGATCGTCGCGACGCTCGGCACGCTGGCGGTGTTCCGGGGCGTCACCAGTTTCGTCGCGGACAGTCGGCAGGTGAATGCCAGCGACGTTCCGCCGTCCTGGCTGGAGTTCGCCTCCACCAAGCTCGGGCCAATCCCGTTGATCGTCGCTCTGGTGGTCGTACTGCTCATCGTGCTCGCCCAGGTACTCAAACGCACCGCGTTCGGCCGCGGCTTCTACCTCGTCGGCTCCAACGCCGAGAGTGCCGAACTCATCGGAGTGCGCGTCAGACTGCGGATCTTCTATGCCTACGTCATCTGCGGGGCGCTGTCGGGTTTTTGCGGAGCGCTCTGGGCGTCGCACTTCGCGACGGTCGACCCCCGCGTCGCAATCGGCATGGAACTGTCGGTGATCGCCTCGGTGATCGTCGGCGGTGTCGCCATCGCAGGGGGAGTGGGCACAGTGACCGGCGTCGCGCTGGGCACCGTCGTGCTGCTGGTCATCCGCAACGGGCTCAGCCTGACTCGCGTCGACCCGCTATGGCTGCAGGCCGCCTACGGCGTCGTGATCATCGGTGCGGTCGTCCTCAATTACATTCTTGCCCTTGGTCAAACGCGCCGTCGAAGGAGCACACCATGACCGCTGTCGCTCCGCAACCGACGACCCGCGAGCAATCCCAGGAGCGGTTCAGTCTCCCGATTGTCGTCCGGGTGACGCAGTGGCACTACCTGTTGGCATACGTGACGCTGGCGGTGGTCGTCTGCGCCGCAGTGCTCACCCCGGCGTTCGTGACACCGAACAACCTCACGCAGCTGGTGGCGGGGATCTCCGACAAGGCGTTGATCATCCTGCCCGTCGCGTTGCTCATCATCATCCGCGAGATCGACCTGTCGGTGGCCTCCATCATGGGCCTGTGCAGCGTGGCGCTCGGAGTCCTGCTGCAAGCCGGCATCCCGTTGCCGGTGGCGCTAGTGGCCACTCTCGTCGTGGGCGCGGCGGCGGGCGCCTTCAACGGGTTCTTCGTTGCGTACCTGACGCTTCCGGCCATCATCGTGACGTTGGGTAGTCTGGCGCTGTTCCGCGGCCTGTGTTACATCGTGCTGGGAAGCGAATCGATCAGCTCCTTCCCGACGGCGCTGACCAACTTCGGCTATCAGAACATTCCCTACACGCGGATCCCGTTCGTCATCCTTCCGTTCGTGGTCTTGGTCGTCGTCTACGCGGTGGTGTTGCATCGGTCGTCGATCGGCCGCCGAGTTCTGGCCCTCGGCGGGAATCCCGATGCCGCCCGCTACTCGGGCGTCAACATCCGGCGGCTCCGGATGTGGCTGTTCGTGACCACCGGATTGGTCTGCGCCGTCGGCGGAATCCTCTACACCGCAAGACTTTCCAGTGCACGCGCCGACAACGCGTTCGGTATGGAACTCGACATCATCACCATCGTGTTCCTCGGTGGCGTCAGCATGCTCGGCGGCAAGGGCAACATCGCCGGCGTGGTGTGGGCGCTCTGCCTGGTGTCGATCGTGCGCAACGTGATGGGACTCAACGGCGCAGGCGGCGACGCCCAGGGCACCGTCGTGGGACTCATTCTGATCATCTCGCTGCTTCTCAGCAACACAGTCGGAGAACAACTCTCGCGAAGAAGGCGCAGCAAGCTGCAGAACTTGTTCGTATCCGATGCGCCGCCCAAGGCTCAGCTGGATCATCCCGGCTGACATCTCCTCCGCTCACCCACCCACCTCATCCGTTGCAACGCCGCTACGAACAAGGAGAACCAATGAAGAAGATCCCGCTCTGCCTGATCGGCTCGGTCATCACCGCGATGTCGCTCACGGCCTGTGCCAGTGAGAGTGGCACCACCACCGCGGCCAAATGCCTCGACGGCCCTGCCAAGGTCGGCTTCGTCAACAAACTCGACACGGACCCGTACTGGGGTGAGACGAAGAACGGCGCCGAGGCCGCAAAGGCCGACCTCGGCGGCGAGCTGATCATCACCGCGCCGTCCAAGGACACCGGCGACGCACAGGTGGAGTTCATCAACAACCTCATCGCCCAGCAGGTCGATGTCATCGTGATCGCGGGCAACAACCCCGACACGGTCGCCCCCGCTCTCAAGCGTGCCGCCGAATCCGGGATCCGCGTCATGAGTTACGACTCCGACGTCGCCACCGACGCCCGCACGTTGTTCGTGAACCAGGCCGATCTCTCCGAAGTCGGCACGATGATGCTGCAGGCCATCAGCGAGCAGATCGGCGGAAAGGGTCAGGTCGCGGCACTGATCGACAATGCGACTGCCACGAACCAGGTGCAGTGGGTCGACGCGGTCAAGGCCGCCATCGCCGACGACCCCAAGTACAAGGACATCGAGCTCGTCACGACGGTGTACGGCGAGTCGAACGAGACCACCAGCCAGCAGCAGGCCCTGGGTCTCGTCAACTCATACCCCGACCTCAAGGGCATCATCGCGCCCACCGGCCTCGGCTTCCCCGCAGCCGCGCGTGCATTGCAGAGCGCAGGCAAGACGGACATCAAACTCACGGGCCTGGCACCAGCCTCGATCATGAAGAGCTTCATCGACTCCGGCCAGGCCACCGACATCTGGTGGAACGTCCACGACCTCGGTTACCTGTCCTACGCCGCCGCACAATCGTTGGCGCAGTGCAAGATCGATGGCTCCGAGAGCCAGAAGTTCTCCGTGGGCAGCCTCGGCGAGTTCACCGTCGGCAAGGACGGCGAGATCATCCTCGGTCCGGCCACCGTGGTGTCCGCCAAGAACGTCCACAACTTCAAGTTCTAGAAGGCGAAGCCCAGTGAGGCGGCATGCTCTACACACTCCGGTGCGCGTGCAGCGGTTCACCCCTATGCCGTTGATTGGTTCGTCGATGCTGTGAGACCGGGTATCACCACTCGTTCAGCTGCCTGCCTCGTCTGAGGACACCGACAGCGTCTCCGACGCTGCGGCCGTGTGAACCGAGTGAGAGCTAGCTGGCCCATCGTGACGTCAGCGGTGTGGACTCAGCGCGGCACCCCAGTCGTTGACGACGACGAAGCCGCTCGGCTCACACTCCTCGCCCAACACGAGCTTGTCGGTTGCCTGGATTGCCCGGGCGGAGCGCAGGTTGGCGGCCAAGTGGTCGGGGATCGACAACGTCCGGCGCCCGGCTCGCGACTTGGGGGCGTCCTCGACGAGGTGCTTGCCGAACCTCAACCGCGTCGACGAGATCTGTAGTGTTCGGTTCTCGAGATCGATGTCGCTCCAACGCAAGCCGGCCACCTCGCCACGTCGGATCCTGTCAGCGCGAGCTGCCACGCGATCGCGTACCGGTCACCGTCGACGTGGTCGAGTCGTGTCCAGCCATGGGCACCTCGAAGGGTGGGGTGGGTCATGCGACCACCTCGTGTCTAGTGGTGTTCCGCTCGTTGTTGTCGGCTTCAGCGATGTCGTGGGACGTTGCGGACCGCGTGGCCCTCGTCGACCGGGCGACAGCGACGTTTTGGCCGGCGGCGTATGAGACGCGGCCGCTTGTTTCGGACTGCATCTGATCCATGGTCAGGTCGGCGAGGATGCCGGGTCTCTACGTCCGAGAACCTATGCCATAACCGAAACCGTAGATTGGTTTCGAAAATATCTTGACATGTCGGTAATGGGAAGCCAGTCTGTGAGAGTGCGTCTACGCCGACGCACAAAGGAGGCGCAACGGTTGCGGACTGAGGCACAGAACCCGGCGCCTTCCCGGGCCCGTGACGGCGTCGGTCCTGAGGGTTGGCGTGGAGCGCACCCATCGAGGATTTGCTAATAG
>NZ_JBOGDD010000702.1:0-18749 GCF_050701675.1 Mycobacterium sp.
GTCCAGTTGTGAGCCGCCGCACGCGTCGACGGCGATCTCGCAGCGAGGATGGAACGCGCACCCCGACGGTGGCGACAGTGGGCTCGCGGGTTCGCCTGGCAGCGGCCGGGATTCGCGGCCCAGGTCGGGGATCGAATCGACGAGGGCCTGCGTGTAGGGATGCGCCGGGTTCCCGATGACCTGCTCGGCGGGCCCGACCTCGACGATGCGCCCCAGGTACATCACGGCGACCCGGTCGGCGACCACGCGGGCCACCGACAGGTCGTGGGTCACGAAGACGACCGACATGTCCAGGGTGCGCCGCAGATCCCCGATCAGGTTGAGCACCGAGGCGGCCAGAGAGACGTCGAGCGCACTGGTGGGTTCGTCGCAGAGAAGTACCGACGGCGGCACCACGGTGGCGCGTGCCAGCGAAACCCGTTGCCGCTGCCCACCCGACAGTTGCCCGGCACGCGACTTCGCGACGTCCGCGGGTAGGCCGACGCGCAGCAGAACCTCTGCCACGGCGTCGCGACGCTCGGCGCGCGACATGGCCGTGCTCCGAAGCCGCTCGGTAATCAGCTCACCGACAGACAGCCACGGCGTCAGCGAGGCGCCGGCATCCTGGAACACCATCTGAGGACGTTGGCCGTCGACGAGGTGCACTGCGCCGGAGGTCGGCTTCTCCAGGCCGGCGATCGTGCGCAACAGCGTCGACTTGCCAGAGCCGCTCTCGCCGACGAGCGCCACCGACTCGCCGTGGCCGACCCGCAGTGAAACCCCGCGCAGCGCCTGGAGTTTGCCGTGTCCGGCCGACGACCTGTCCAGCCAGCGCTTGGCCACCACGAACGTCTTCGTGACGTCGCGCAGAACCACCGAGGGGGGCAGTTCGGTACCGTCGCCGACGGGTTCGGAGAAGGGCTCCTCGGTGTTCGTCGACTTGCCGCCGAGGCCGTTGGCGACCTCCCGCAATGGCAGGATGCACGCACTAGTGCGGTCGGCCGCGACCGCCACCGGCTCGGGTGGCGCCGTCGCACAGTCGTCTCCTACGAGTGCACACCTCGGTACGAACGCACATCCCGGCAGCGGCGACACCGCGCTGGGCACCGACCCGGCGAGCGCGGCCAGCCTGCGGTCCCGCGCGGTGTGCAGTGTGAGCCGCGACCGCAACAGGCCGTGGGTGTACGGATGGGCGGGCGTGCCGAGAACGGCGCCGGTCGGGCCGATTTCAGCGATCCGGCCCGCGTAGAGCACCGCGATGCGATCCGAGATCTGCGCGGCGACGCCGAGGTCGTGGGTGATGAAGACGATGCTGCACCCGATCTCGTCGCGCAGCCTTCCCAGCAGACGCAGCACCTGAGCCTGGACGGTGACGTCGAGGGCCGTCGTCGGCTCGTCGGCGATGATGAGGTCGGGATCGCCCGCGATCGCGATCGCGATCATCACGCGTTGCCGAAGACCTCCGGAGAGTTCGTGGGGGAAGGCTCGCATTCGCCGCTTGGGTTCGGGGATGCCGACCGCGGTGAGGAGGCGCAGCGCCTCGGCGGCACTGCCCGCCGCCTCCTCGACCTGCTTGCCGATCCGCATGGTGGGGTTGAGCGAGGTCATCGGATCCTGGAACACCGCGCCGAGGTCGAGGCGACGGACTCTTCGCAGGGCCTTGGCGTCACCACCGACCATGTCGGAGCCTGCCACCGTCACCGTGCCGTCGATCTTGGCGTGCTCGGGCAGCAGGCCAAGCAGGCTGAACCCGAGAACGCTCTTGCCGGAACCGGATTCACCGACGAGACCCAGGATCTCACCCGGTGCGATGGCGAGTGACACCCCGCGCAGCGCCTGCACGTCGTGACCGTTGCGCCGGAACGTCACGCGCAGGTCGCCGACGGTCGCCACGGGATCCTGGGCCCGACGGGCCGCGGCGGTCCCCGCCGGAGCGTCGGCCACGGATACGGCTGCGTCTTCGGAAACAGCAGCGTCCTCTGAAACCACCGCGCCTTCTGAAAAAGCAAAGCCCATCGGAATGCTCCCGGAGTATGTCGAGGTCAGCGAGGCCGGGCACGCCCGTGTGCGATTGGCCTGTCAGTTGACAGTTTTCCGGCCGCACCGACCCGATGGGTGTCGCTGGCGTAACCAATTGACGGCGCACGTAACCGATGCGTATCGCAGGTTTCTGTCGTGTGACAGAAACAGACGGACATGACCATTTCCTGCCGGTCATGGTCCACGATGGGATCATGCCGCTCGCACGGGCCGGACGACCCCGCCACCACGACCAACGGCGCCCCGGCGTCACCGCACGTGACGAAATCCTGGACGCCGCAGGCGAATTGTTCACCACCCTCGGTTACGCGGGCACGTCCACCAGATCCATCGCGGAATCGGTCGGCATCCGTCAGGCGTCGCTGTACCACTACTTCAAGACCAAGGACGACATCCTGTGCACGCTGCTCGGCCAGACCGTGAGCCCCACGCTGTCCTTCATCCCGAACCTGCTCGGCGCCGAGCCAGCCTTGAGCGCGGCCGAGCACCTGCACGCCCTCGCCGCGTTCGACGGCGACCAGCTCCTCACCGGCCGATGGAACCTCGGCGCCCTCTACCTGCTGCCCGAGCTCCGCGACGCCCGGCTCGAACCGTTCTGGTCGGATCGTGAACGGCTGCGCCTGCACTATCTCGCACTGAGCCAGGCCGTCCTCGACCAGACCGGCGTCAACGAGGCTGCAGCCGATCTGCCGTTCCGGCTGGTCGAGTCGCTGGTGAACATGTGGTCCGTGCCCCCTGGACCCGAGCGCGCCGAGTTGCCGGTCCACGTGGCCGACGCCTGTATGCGCGTGCTCGGCATTCCCGACCACGAGACACCCGCTCTCCGGGACCGCACCAGGCAGGAAGTCCAGCACTACACCCGGGTCGCATCCGAGGAGGCGGACGCCACGTACCGCAGGTAGGTGGGCCAGTCGCCGTGGTGGGAGATGTCACCGCCGGCCCGCCACGCGTCGAGCGCGCAGCCGAACCCGACCACCTCGGTCCCGTCTGAGAGGGTGACCCGGCCCAGCGACATCGGTGCGGGCAGTGCTGCGAGGAAGTCGCCGAGCATCGCGGTGCCCACCAGCCACAGCTCGCCGCCGATGGCGGTGCCCTCCTCGCTGCCGACGCGGACCAGACCCGGTTTCGGTGGTGTGGTGTCCAGGCTCGCCAGTCGGTAGAGCGGCGCGGTGGACGCCTGGCCTGCCCACCGGGCGCCACGCTCCTCGAGCTGAAAGGCCAGCGGTTGGCCGCGCAGATGCGCTCCCACCACCAGCAGCGGGGTGGCGTCCGCGCCTGCGCGCGTCGGCCACGGCGCCTGCTTGCATCGGCGGGTCGAGCGGTCCTCGAGCGACGCGGCGCCATGGCGTGCGACGGACGGCGTCGGCGTCGTGACCAGTCGCGCCACGTCGATGGCGACGGCGTCGGCACCGGATCTCGCGACCACCGAGACCCCGAATTCCGCGTCACCGACGGTCCCGGACGGGACGGCCACCGCACACATGTCCATCAGATTGCAGAAGTTGGTGTACGTCCCGAGTCGTGAGTTCACTGCCACGGGTTCGGCCGCGACCTCTGCGATGCTCGGGTGTTCGGTGGTGGTGGGGATCAGCAGCGCGTCGCAGTCACCGAGCTCGGCCAGCGCGGCCTGCGTCAGCTCCGCGAGTCGACGGCGGTCCCGCAGCAGCCGGGTGGCCGGGACCTCGCCCGCCGCCGAGATGATCGCCCCGACGACCGGATCGACCTCGGCCAGGTGCGCGTCGACGAACGCGCCGACCGCCTCGTGGCGTTCGGCCACCAGGCCACCGTCGTAGAGCAGGCGCGCGGCCTCGAGGAACGGCGCGAAGTCGATCTCGCGCAGGGTCGCGCCATGCCGTTCGAGGCGGGCGCACGCGGCGCGGAACGCCACCTGCCACTGCGCCGACAGCCCATGCAGCTCGCGCGGGATCGCCACCAGGGGCGCCTCGGGCGCGGACAGCGGTGCATCGGGCGGGAACGGCCGCGCGCCGCCCGCCATGACGCCCATCGCCGCGTCTGCGGTGTCGAGGTCGCGGGCGAAGACCGTCACGCAGTCATACGACCGGCAGGCCGGGACGACGCCGTCGGTGGGCACCACGCCGTAGGTGGGCTTGATCCCGACGATGCCCTGCAGCGCGGCGGGCACGCGGCCCGACCCCGCGGTGTCGGTGCCGATCGCCACGTCGACGAGGCCGAGCGCGACGGCGACGGCCGACCCCGCGCTCGATCCGCCGGAGACGTGGTCGGGCCGCCGGGCATCCCGCACCGCGCCGTGTGGACTGCGCGTGCCGACCAGCCCGGTGGCGAACTGGTCGAGGTTGGTCGCGCCGATCACCACGGCGCCGGCAGCGCGCAACCGCGCGACGACGGTGGCGTCGGCGGGCGCAGGCGTCGTCGCATACGTCGGGCATCCCGCGGTGGTCGGCAGACCCGCGCCGTCCACGTTGTTCTTCACCGCCGCCGTCAGGCCCGCGAGCGGAAGGTCGGCGCCCGCCAGCACGGCGGCGTCGACGGCCTCCGCGTCGACGAGCGCTTCGGCCATGGGACGCAAGAAGATCCAGATCTCCGGACGCTCGACGGCCTCGATCGCCGCGTACGTCGCGCGGACGCGCTCCACGGCGTTCATGCCTCGACTCCCCCTCGCTCCGGTCCTCGCTCGTACCTCGCTGCGATCCTCACTCGCGCTCGCCTTCGGGGGCGTTCACGCCGGCACTCCCGTGACGTCGCGCTCGTCGGATGCCACGCCACCGTGACCGACCACGACCAGTGGGGTGCCGGGATCGACCTGGTTGCCTGCCTCGACGAGGACGTGTGTGACGACGCCATCGGACGGTGCGGTCATGATCGTCTCCATCTTCATCGCCTCGAGCGCAAGCAGCGCCTGGCCTGCGACCACCAGATCGCCGACCGCGACGTCGACCTTCCACACACTCGACGAGAACGGTGCGTCGACGCGTTGTTCGCCGTCGTCGAGGACAAGGTCGGTTTTCGTGACGGCGACCCGTGACTCCGCCCGCTCGGCACGGTCGAACTCGCCCGCCGCCGCCCACGCCGCGCGCTCGGCCGCGAAGGCCGCGCTCTGCTGCCCCCGGAATTCCTCGATCGATGCGGCGTTGTCGGCAAGGAAGCGCATCTGCTCGGCGAGTGAGAAGGTGCCAGGGGTGATGTCGACCGATCCCCTGCCCGCGGCCAGGTCGGCCCGCAGGTCGAGTAACTCGTCGGCCGTGACGGGGTACCAGGAGATGCGGTCGAAGAAGCGCAGCAGCCAAGGGCTTTCGGGCTCGAACGGGGGGCTGTGTCGGTACCGGCTCCACACCTGCGTCGTGCGCCCGACGAACTGGTAACCGCCGGGTCCCTCCATGCCGTAGATGCACAGATACGCACCGCCGATGCCGACCGAGTTCTCCGCTGTCCACGTGCGGGCCGGGTTGTACTTGGTGGTCACCAATCGGTGCCGCGGATCGAGCGGGGTAGCGACGGGTGCGCCCAGGTAGACGTCACCGAGGCCGAGGGTCAGGTACTCCGCCGAGAACACCGTGTCCATGACGTCGTCCTGGGTCGCCAGGCCGTTGACCCGGCGGATGAACTCGATGTTGGACGGGCACCACGGGGCGTCGTCGCGGACGCCGGAGGTGTAGCGCGCGATCGCCTCGCGCGTTGCGGGGTCGTCCCAACTGAGTGGCAGCCGGACCGAACGGCTCGGCACGACGAGTTCCGCGGTGGCGGGAAGGTCGTCCTCCAGCTCGGACAGGAGGCCGAGCAGCCGGTCGATCGGCAGCGCGTCGGGGTCCACGTGCACCTGCAGCGATCTGATTCCCGGCGTCAGATCGAGGATTCCCGACACGGTGCCGACCCGCAGCGCGGCGAGCCGCTCGTGAAGCGCGTGCACGCGCGCGCGGAGGGCGAGGTCGAGGACCATGTCGCCGTACTCGACGAGCACGTTGTCGTCACCGCTGCGCCGATACGTGACCGACGGAGCGCCGTCCCCGGCCCGACGGGCCAGTACGCCGTCGTCGCCGTCGCGTGCACTCCTGGGGACGACGGGTGACGCCGCCCGGCGAGCGACGCCAAGCTCGGACCGCGACGGCGCGTCGACGGTGCGGATCGGCACGAACCGCACCGTGTCGCCTGGCCGCAGCTGCCCGAGCTTCCACCGGTCAGCGGCGACGACCGTGACCGGACACACGAAGCCACCGAGGCTGGGACCGTCGGGGCCCAACAGGATCGGGGTGTCGCCGGTGAAGTCGAGCGCGCCAACGGAATAGGCGTTGTCGTGGATGTTCGACGGATGCAGACCCGCCTCACCGCCGTCGGGACGGGCCCACTTCGGCCTCGGCCCCTCGAGGCGAACCCCGGTGCGGGCCGAGTTGAAGTGCACGACGTAGCCGGCGCTGAAGAGCGTGTCGATGTCGTTGCGGGTGAAGAACTCCGGAGCACCGTGGGGTCCCTCGGTGACCGCGAGTTCCCACTCCGACGGCATCGCCGGTCGCAGCCCGGGCGGTACCGCAGTGCCCGGCTGCAGCGGGGTGGACGTCCCCGCGCGCAGGACGTCGCCCGTGACGAGTGGGCGGCCGCCGTGGCCACCGAAGCGCCCGAGGGTGAACGTCGATGCGCTGCCCAGGTAGGTCGGCACGTCGAAGCCGCCCGCGACCAGCACGTAGGTCCGCAGCCCGGCGGTCTCGGCCGCACCGACGTCCAGCACGCCGCCGGCCGGGACCACGATCGACTCCCACATCGGTGCGGGCGCCCCGTCCACCGTCACCAGGCACTCTGCGCCGGTGACGCAGAAGGTGGTCTCGTCCGTGACTCGCAGCGCAGGGCCGGATGCGGTGCACTCCAGTCCCGGGGCCCCTTCCGGGTTGCCAAGCGCGCGGTTGCCGAGTCGGAACGACAGGTCGTCCATCGGGCCACTCGGCGGGACGCCGACGTCCCACAGCCCGACCCGGCCTGGCAGGTCCTGCACCGTCGTCTGCAGACCTGGCCGGTCGACTTCGATCCGCGGGCGGGGGTCGACGACGTCGGCGAGCGTCGAAGTGCTGTGCCGTGCCGCGCGCACGTCGTCCAATATCGTTGCGGCCCGCAGCATTCCGACGTTCACCTCGATGCCGTGTATGACGGTGGCGTCCAGCGCCCGCCCGAGCCGGTCGAACGCCTCGTCACGGTCGGCCCCGAGAGTGATGACCTTGGCCAGCAGCGGGTCGTAGGAAGCCGACACCTCGGTGCCCGTTTCGACCCAGGTGTCGACGCGCACGTCGGGACCTGTTGGGAACTCGACGGCGACCAGGGTCCCCGTGCTCGGACGGTAGTCGCGCGACGGGTCCTCGGCGTACACCCTCGCCTCGACGGAATGGCCCCGGACCGGTACGGCACCGGTGGCCTCCCCCGGCGCCAGATGTGTTGCCAACAAGTCGTTCTCGCCGCGGGCGAGCCGGAACATCCACGCGGCCAGGTCGATGCCGGTGACCGCCTCGGTGACCGGATGCTCGACCTGCAGTCGCGCGTTGACCTCGAGGAACGACGCTTCCTCCCGGCGTGGGTCGTAGACGAACTCGACGGTACCGGCGGAGCGATATCCGACGGCGGCGGCCAGTGCGCGGGACGACGAATGCAGTTGCTCCCGAGCCGAATCCGGCAGAGCCGGTGCCGGGGCCTCCTCGATGACCTTCTGGTTGCGGCGCTGCAGCGAGCAGTCGCGGTCACCGAGGGAGACCACGCGCCCGCCTCCGTCGCCGAAGATCTGCACCTCGACGTGGCGCGCGTGGTCGACGAACCGTTCGACGAACACGCCCGCCGAGCCGAAGCTGCGCTGGGCCAGCCGCGAGACGCGGCCGAACGCCGAACTCAGATCGGCGGCGTCCCGGCAGACCTGCATGCCGATGCCCCCGCCACCGCCAGTCGCCTTGAGCATGACGGGAAAGCCGATCTCCTCGGCTGCGGCCATCGCCGCCGCCTCGTCGGCCAACAGGTCCGAGCCCGCGAAGACGGGGACCCCTGCGGCCCTGGCCGCAGCCCTTGCGGTGTGCTTGGTCCCGAAGACGCGCAGCTGATGTGGGGTCGGACCAACGAACGCCAACCCCGCCGCCTCGACGGCAGACGCGAATTCGGCGTCTTCTGAAAGGAATCCGTAACCGGGATGGACCATGTCCGCGCCGGTGCTCGCGGCGGCGGCGAGAATCGCATCGACCCGCAGGTAGCTCTCACTCGGAGCGGCAGGCCCCAATCTGACGGCCTCGTCGGCGAGCCGCACGTGCGGCGCACCGCGGTCGGCGTCGGAGAACACCGCCACCGTGCGCATCCCGAGCAGTCGAGCCGAGCGGACGAGGCGGACGGCGATCTCGCCGCGGTTGGCGATGAGTGCGGTCTCGGTCATGCCGCCTCACCCGGGCGCGTCACGATCATGCGGACCGGAGTCGGATCGAAGGCGTTGCAGGGGTTGTTGATCTGCGGGCAGTTCGAGACCAGGACGAGGGTGTCGATCTCGGCGCGCAGCGCCACCCGCTTGCCCGGCGCCGACAGTCCATCGACGATCCCGAGCGCACCGTCGGGGTCGACGGGCACGTTCATGAACCAGTTGATGTTGCTCGCGAGGTCCCGCGCGCCAAGCCCGTGGCGGGCGCCCTCCAGTAGGAAGTTCTCCATGCATCCGTGCTGGGCGCGGGTGTGCTGGCCGTAGCGCAGAGTGTTGGACTCCTTCGAGCACGCGCCGCCGAGCGTGTCGTGGATGCCGACTTCGTCGGCAACGACCGTCATCAGCTCCAACCCGGTATCGGCCCGCAGCACCGACCCGGTGGTCAGCGTGATCCGACCCTGCCGCGCGATGGTCTCCTGCGCCGAGTAGCGGACCGTGGTGTCGACGGCCGAGTAGAGAAGGCAGTCGACGGCCTGGTTGCCTGCGAGGTCGACGATCGTCAGGACGTCGCCCGCGGCGACCACCGCGGACCAGGGTGCCCGGGCGGCCACGTTCTGGTCGAGGACGAGGGCGCCGGGAACGAGGGCGGGGACGGTCACAGGACTCCTCGGGCGGTGAGATCGGCGTCGGTGTTCGCCACGGCCTGAACGTGTTCGGGGCCAAGAGGTCCGACGAGGTCGCCCGCCGTCAGCAGGTCGAGATCCGTCAAGGCGCGCCAGGCGTGCACGAGCAGGGGCGAGCAGGTGAACTCGGGTCGTGGGTCCAGCGGGTGGGCCGTGTTGGCCAGCAGGACGATCGCGTCGACGTGCAGCAGGAGGTCGACACTTCGGCCCGGGCCCGCTGACCCCTGAAATCGGAATGCGCCATCGGGGCTCACCCGAACCCCTTGGAAGAACGACAGCGACGGCGGCAGATCACGCTGCCCGAGACCGTGTTTGAGAGCACCGAGAAGGAGGAGTTCGCGCCCTGCGGGCGACGGCGACTCCGGCGCGCCCGACCCGTACTTGGCCTCGTTACCCGCCCGCGTCGTGGTTCCGGCGAGTGCGTCGTGCGCGGTCGACGTGTCGTCGACGACCGTCGCCAGGACGCGACCGAACCCGCTCAGCAGCGGGTGGCCCGTCCCGACGTAGGCCTGCCACGGGACCTTCACCGTGTCGGCGACGTTGAGTCGTTCGTGGGGCGCGTCGGCGCGGTGCAACAGCAGGTGCGCGCAAGCGTCGCCGTCGGGGTCGGTCAGCCGGATGCGCGTGCCCCTGGCCAGAACTGCGGTGGTGTATCCGCCTGGCGCAACGGTTTCCGACCACACCAGCCCCTCGGCCGTCGTCCCGTCGGGCACGGTTGGACTGGACGGTGCCGGCACGTGGCGCATGAAGTCGGCGCTGCCCCCGTGCTGGGCCCGAGCGTGTGCCTTCGCTCCCGCGGTGGTGGCGGTCGTTGGGGTCGCGGCGGTCGCGCTGCCGCTCGTCACATCGCTGGTCACTGCCGCTCCCGGACTCGCGGCACGCAATCGGCCGATTGATTTCTGTCAGATGACAGTTTTCGCGCCGCGAGCCCGGCAGTGGTTGCCGCGGTGTAACCGATCGCGCGTCTCTCGTTAACAACACGCGACGCGTGTGTCTGTCATGTGACAGATATTCAGCCGGCTTCGCCGATCACCGCTCGCAGTTCCTCGGTGGCGGCCCGCCGTTCGGCGTCCACCGCATCGCGGTTGGCCCGAATCTCCACGTCCAGGGCGGCCGCCAGGTCCTGTAGCGCGACAAGCTGCGCGACGGTGCGCTGGCGGACGTCGCCTTCCGGTCCGGTGTCCCGCAGAACCTCGAGTTGCTCGGCAATGCGCGTCTGGGCCTCGAACGCCTCGGTGCGTTCCGCGTCGAGTCGCTCGCGATCGTCCTCCAGTCGCTGCGCCTGCTCCCAGTGCGCGAGGACGCCCGAGAGCTCCCGGAAGGTCGCGTCATCGAGCAGTCGCTGAGAGAGCCACCGCTGCAACCGGTCCGGAGTCAACGATTGGTAGTCGGTCCTCTGTTGCACCCGCCGCGACTCGCGGACCGTCAGCTCCGCCGACCCGTGCGCCGGCACGTCCACCTCGAATCGGTGGTGCGTCGCGGTCTGCTGGAAGGGTTGCGCCGAGTCGTCAGCCGAGCGCAGTTCATAGCGTGGCCTGCGATTCAACTCGAAGATGACGCTGACGGCCGAGTCGCCGTCGCCATCCGCCCTGAGCGTATGGGTCTCGTCGTGGCGGACTTCCTCGATCAGCGCGTCCCGCCCCAGCCGGACCCTGGTGGTGAGGGCGTCCGTGACCGTCGTCTGACGACACCGCAGGGCGAGGTCCTTGGCGAACGCCAGCCGCAGGTCGGCGCCGCGCGCGGTGTAGGGCACCATCGCCTCGCCGGCATAGCTTCCGTCGTCGTAGACCACGGCAGGCCCCTCCTCGAGGACCACGCCCGCCGAATTGCCGAAGGCCAGGACGATGTCTGGCGCCGAGCCGGAGCCATCGCGCCAGATGCGCTCCCTGCGGGCGTCCTCCAACCGGGTCACGACCAGCGGCACCATCGAGGCTGCGCCGCGCTTCAACGAGACCGGGGCGCTCACCCGATATTCAAAGTGTTCGCCGCGGTCCCCCACGTCGGCGAAGTCGTCGCCGTAGGAATCGGCCGCCAGCATCTCGGCCGAGTATTTCGACGCGGGCCCGCCGCCACGCATCATGGCGGGCGACGGCATGGCCGATACCGATCCCACCCCCGGTTCGTACGCCGTCGGGGCAGAACCCGAGCGGTCCATCTCCTCGACGACCTTCCTGTCCACCCACTTCGCGTGATAGAGGTCGATGTCGAAGGACACCGGCTGGCCCGTGGTCAAGGTCAGCTCCACGTCGTCGAGGTCCTCGTCGACCGGGTTGTGGACGATCGCCATCGCGAACAGGGTGACCGCTGCGTCGTCACAGATCAGCCGGTATGACACCCGCCACACCGGGGCCGGCACGACGTAGGACACTCTGATGTCCTCGGCGGCGCCCGTCACCTGCACGCGCACCGTCCGGTTCTCGCCGGCGTTCGCGGCACGTGACCGGTCGATCAGATAGTCGAGGTCCTCGCGGGACGGCTCCTCGACCAGTTCGAGACCGCGCGCATCCGCGAGGTCGACGAGGCTGATCGAGCCGCCCTCGGTGCGAAGTACCAGGTGCCGCCGCGGTCCCGCCGTGCCGCCGGCCGTCTCGTCGATGCCGATCACCTCGCCGCGGTGGGTGCGGCCCTCGGCGGAGATCTCCACGGTGCGGCCGCGGAGGGCTGTGAGCAGTTCGGTCAGCGTGCGCCCAGGCGTCAGCAGAAGGTTCCGCTCGGCGAGCGTGGCATCCGGGTCGGACGGAGACTCGAAGGCGACTGCACCGATGGTTGCCGTCCCGCGGGCGACCCCGACCGCCAGTGACTTGAGGACGTCGTTCATGTCGCTACCCCGGAACGAGAGATCGAAGTCGCCGTCGACCGGACCGCTGCGCTCCAGATACCCGACGCCGTGCTTGTACATCACCAGACGGGTGACCCGTGGTCGCTCACTCATCAGGGAACCGTACCGAAAGGCATTGGCCGCCATGGCCTTTTCGGCTCGGGCCCCGCAGTGCCAGAGCAGCCGTAGCCGGCCTCGACTAGTGTCACGACCGTGTTCCACGTCCTGACGATCACCTATGTCGCACCTCTGGACGCGATCGACGAGGCGCGTCCCGCGCACGTCGACTGGGTAAGGGCTCGGGTCGACTCCGGCCACCTCATCCTGGCCGGGCGCCCGGAGGGCGGCGACGGCGGGATCCTGATCACCGGCGACATCAGCGCCGAAGAGGCCGACGAGATGACCGCGTCGGATCCGTATCAGCTGGCGGGCCTGGTGCGCTACGACCGGACGAGCTTCAACGCCACACTCCGCGGCCCAGGCCTCTAACCTGGTGTTGGCCGGTGTTCGGGACTAATCCGGCGCCGGTACCCGTTGGCACTGCTCGAGGCGCGACGCTGCGCCCGATTAATTACCTTCGCTAAGCTTTTGGCGAAGAGTTCGCACGCAAAGAAGAGGGTACGAAGAAGAGATGACGACAACCGTTTCCGCGATCGCTGCCACGTCCGCGACCGCTCCACTGACCAAGACCACCATCGAGCGCCGTGACGTCGGCCCCCACGACGTCGCGTTCGACATCAAGTTCGCAGGCATCTGCCACTCCGACATCCACACCGTCAAGGCCGAGTGGGGCCAGCCCAATTACCCCGTCGTCGCCGGTCACGAGCTCGCCGGTGTCGTCACCGAGGTTGGCTCCGAGGTCACCAAGTTCAAGGTCGGCGACCACGTCGGCGTCGGCTGCTTCGTCGACTCCTGTCGTGAGTGCGACAACTGCAAGGCCGGTCTGCAGCAGTACTGCACCGGCGAGGGCGGCATGATCGGCACCTACAACGCCACCGGCAAGGACGGCACTCCGACCTACGGCGGCTACAGCCAGGCCACGGTCGTGGACGAGAACTACGTGCTGAACATCCCCGACAGCATCCCGCTGGACAAGGCCGCTCCCCTGCTCTGCGCCGGGATCACCCTGTACTCACCCCTGCACCACTGGGGCGCCGGTCCCGGCAAGAAGGTCGCCATCATCGGCCTCGGCGGCCTCGGCCACGTGGGCGTCAAGATCGCGCACGCGATGGGCGCCGAAGTGACCGTGCTCAGCCAGTCGCTGAAGAAGATGGAGGACGGCCTGCGTCTCGGCGCGAACGAGTACTACGCCACCAGCGACCCGGACACCTTCACCAAGTTGGCAGGAAAGTTCGATCTGATCCTCAACACGGTGTCGGCAAATCTGGACATGGGCGCGTACATCGGCCTCCTCGCCACCGACGGCACCCTTGTCGAGCTGGGCGCGCCAGAACAGCCGCTGGTCGTTCCGTTCTTCCCACTCGGGGCCTACCGACGCAACCTGTCCGGCTCGATGATCGGCGGCATCCCGGAGACCCAGGAGATGCTCGACTTCTGCGCCGAGCACGACGTCACACCCGAGATCGAGGTCATCTCCGCGGATTACGTCAACGAGGCCTACGAGCGCGTGCTCGCCAGTGACGTGCGGTACCGCTTCGTCATCGACACCGCGACGCTGTAAGCGCCACGCGGTAATTCCAACGTACGAGCGGCTCAGGTCTTCTCGGGGGGTTCCCCGGGAGCCTGGGCCGCTTCGTCGTCTGGGCGATCCGTGAACCCCGATAGGGGCCAGCCCGCTGCGGCGAGCCTGGCCGCCACCCGCCGGACGTTCTCCGGACCCGCGTCGTGGTGTGTCACGTCGGTGATGAACGCCTCGATCTCGTCGACCTTGATCTCGCCGTCGGTCAGCGCAGGCGAGTCGTCGGCGGTGAGGTTCCGCACCACCTCCTTGATCTGGTCCTCCGTCAGCGGCGTGGCACGCAGCAGCGCGAGCAGTGGAACACGGTCGGGGCCCGGCACGCCCTCGGGATAGCCCTCCCGGAGCCAGTTCAGGATCGACGTCAGTAGCGAGGTGATCGTCACCTCGCCAGTGTCGAGGTTGCGCGAAATCCCCGCCACCTCCGAACTCGCTGGGAACATCGCTGCTCGAGTTGAGGGATCGCATTGCGGATGCGACGCTCAGCAACGGACTGCGGCCTCGCGGTCCACTTCTGCTTCCCAATTCGCCCCCAGGAGGCCTGCGTGAGTGCTGAATCCGCAGCTGTCGAGACTTCCCCCACCCCGTCGACCGGCCTGAAGAAGGGGTCGATCGGGATGGTCGCCGTCATCTTCATGGCGGTGGCCAACGCGGCACCGATCACCGCGATGACCGGCAACACACCGATCGCCGTCGGATTCGGCAACGGACTTGGCGCGCCTGCCGGTTTCCTGTTCGCGACGATCATCCTGACCCTGTTCGCACTCGGCTACGTGGCGATGGCCAGGCACATCACCACCACCGGGGCGTTCTACGGCTTCATCTCCCACGGCCTCGGCCAGGTGTGGGGAATGGCCAGCGGCGTGCTCGCCACCTTCGCCTACGTCGTCTTCGAAGGCTCGCTGATCGGCGGTTGCGCGTACTTCGCCAATGACGCCCTCAACACGATCTTCGGTGTGAACGTCCCGTGGCTGGTGATCGCCATCGTCGCGATCGTGGCCATCGCGCTGCTGTGCTACTTCGACATCAGCCTGACGGCGGCGATCCTCGGCGTCACCCTTACCGCGGAAGTGCTCATCCTCTTCGCGCTGGCCTTCTCGGTGATCTTCTCCGGTGGCGGACCCGACGGCTTCATGCTGAATCAGACCGTTCTGCTCAACAACGCGTTCGAGGGCCTGCCCGCCGGGGCGTTCGGCACGGCGGCCGCCGCAGGGTCCATGGCCATCGGCCTGTTCTTCGCCTTCTGGTCGTGGGTCGGCTTCGAGACCACCGCCGTCTACGGCGAGGAGTCCCGCAATCCGAAGAAGATCATCCCGAGGGCGACCATCATCGCAGTGGTGGGACTCGGTCTCTTCTACACGTTCATCTCGGCGATGGTCATCGCAGGCAACGGCGCCAAGGCGTCCGTCGAGACGTCGATCAGCGCGTCACCGCTCGACCTCTTCTTCGGGCTGGTCAACTCCAACCTCGGCGGTGTGATCCTCGACGTCTACAAGGCCCTGCTCGTCATCGGATCCTTCGCCTGCGCACTGGCTTTCCACAATGCCGCGTCGCGTTACCTGTTCGCACTGGGTCGCGAGATCCCGTCGGAGAAGGTGAAGTCGACGATCGGCAGCACCCATCCCAAGCACGGCTCGCCCTGGATCGCGTCGACGATCCAGAGTGTGATCACCCTGCTGATCGTGCTGACGTTCGCGGTCTTCACCGCCGTGCAGGTGCCCGACGCCAACGGCACCCCGGTCGACACGCCGACCCTGGTGCCGTACGTCAACGTCTACGGACTGCTGGCACTCATCGGCACCGCGGCGATCCTGCTGGTTCAGGCCATCTGCTCGGCGGCGGTGATCTGGTACTTCTGGGTACGAAAGACTCACCGCGGCAACGTCATCACCACCCTGGTCTGCCCGCTGATCGGTGGCGTGGCGATGCTCTACGTGGTGTGGCTGCTATGGGACAACCGCGAGTTCGCGGCCGGGCTGGCGGCGAAGTCGGACGTGTTCAAGGTGGCCCCGTACATGATCCTCGCGGCGTTCCTGATCGGGTTGATCTACGCGGTGTGGCTGCGCTCGGCCAAGCCGGCCATCTACGCCGAGATCGGACGCACGGTGATGGAGGAGACCCACGAGCGTGCCGAGGCCTGACACGTCGCCCTCCCCCGCGAGTGTGAATCTCACGACGTTCCGGACCCCCCGGATTCGTCGTGAGATTCACACTTGGGCTGGCATTCTGGCGAGATGCACGGCATCGAAGAGCCCGACAGCACCGCCGTCCGCGTTGCGCTGTGGCGCGCACTGCATCTCGAGGTGGACGACCCGCCCCACGTGATCGTCGACGACGTCGGCCTGCGACTCGCCCAACCGGACCCGGACTGGCGGGCCCGCGGCGACATGCACGCACGAGGCACCGCGAGCTTTCGCGCGTCGATCGTCGCGCGCGCCCGCTTCGTCGACGACCTGGTGTCCGAACGCGCATCCTCGGGCGTCGCGCAGTACGTGATTCTCGGCGCCGGACTGGACACCTTCGCCCAGCGCCACCCGGAGCTGGCCGACACACTCCACGTCTACGAGGTGGACCAAACGGGCACCCAGGCGTGGAAACGGCGGCGTTTGAACGAGGAGGGCCTGGCCGCACCGACCTTCGTACCGGTCGACTTCGAAAGTGGTGAGTCGTGGTGGGATGCCTTGCGAGCTAGCGGTTTCGACACCGACCTCCCAGCGGTCATCTCGTCCACCGGAGTCAGCATGTACCTGACCAGGGAGGCGACGGAAGCCACGTTGCGGCAGCTGACGGCACTGGCACCTCGATCCGTTGTCGCGATGACGTTCATGCTGCCGCTCGATCTCGTCGACGACGCCGAACGATCGATCCAGGCCGACGTAGAACAGCGTGCGGGCGCCTCGGGGACGCCGTTCATCAGCCACTACGCGCCGGAGGAGATGCTCGCCATGTGCCACGACGCGGGATTCTCGGCGGTGCACCACGTCAGCCCGGCCGACCTGGTGCAGCGCTACTTCGCCGGGCGCGCCGACGGACTCCGCCCGCCGGGCGCCGAGCACTTCGTGGTGGCAGAGGTCTAGGAGTCCTGTCGCGACTTCAGGCCGGAGATGTCAGGCCGTGGTGACCGCTCCGAGTTCCTCGCGCAGCGCCGCCGCGAACGCGTCGACGTCGGCCTCGGTCGTGTCGAAAGCACACATCCAGCGCACCTCGCTGGTCGCCGGATCCCAGTCGTAGAAGCGGAAGTTCTGGCGGAGCCTGTCGGCCACGCCGGGAGGAAGGATCGCAAAGACGGCGTTGGACTGCGTCTTCTGCGAGATCGTCAGGCCGGGGAGTCCCTCCACGGCGTCGCGGAGTCGGGTGGCCATCGCGTTCGCGTGCCCAGCGGAACGCAGGTACAGGTCATCGCTCAGGATGGCGATCAGCTGAGCGGAGACGAAGCGCATCTTGCTCTCCAGCTGCATGTTGAACTTGCGCAGGTACGTCAGGCCGTCGGAGGCCGCGGGGTTCAGCACCACCACGGCCTCACCGAACATCAGACCGTTCTTCGTTCCTCCGAACGACAGCACGTCGACTCCGGCATCGGTGGTGAACTCGCGCAGCTTCGCGCCGAGGTGGGCGGCCGCGTTCGACACCCTGGCGCCGTCCATGTGCAGGGTCATTCCGTGCTCGTGCGCGTGGTCGGCGATGGCCCTGATCTCGGCGGCGGTGTACGCGGTGCCGAGTTCGGTTGTCTGCGTGATCGACACCGCGAGCGGCTGGGCCCGGTGCTCGTCCCCCCAGCCCCATGCCTCGCGGTCGACGAGTTCGGGAGTGAGCTTGCCGTCCGGGGTCGGGACGGTCAGCAGCTTCAGCCCGGCGACGCGCTCGGGAGCGGCGTTCTCGTCGGTGTGGACGTGCGCGGTCTGCGTGCAGATCACCGCACCCCAGCGCGGCAGCATCGACTGCAGACCGAGCACGTTCGCCCCGGTACCGTTGAAGACGGGGAACGCTTCGACATCCGCACCGAAGTGCTCGGCCATGACCTCCTGCAGGCGAGCGGTGTACAGGTCGTCGCCGTACGCGACCTGGTGCCCCTCGTTCGCCGCCGCGATGGCGGCGAGCACCTCGGGGTGGATGCCCGCGTAGTTGTCACTCGCGAAGCCGCGGTACTCCGGATCGTGCAGGCGCAGTGTGTCGTTGAAGGCGTGGGTCACGCCATCCAGTCTTACCGACGAGCCTTAGAAGTCCCAGTCCGCGTCTTCGGTGTTGACGGCCTTGCCGATGACGTAGGACGACCCGGACCCGGAGAAGAAGTCGTGATTCTCGTCGGCGTTGGGTGACAGAGCCGAGAGGATCGCCGGGTTGACGTCCGTCTCGTCCTTCGGGAACAGCGCCTCGTAACCGAGGTTCATCAGGGCCTTGTTCGCGTTGTACCGCAGGAACTTCTTGACGTCCTCGGTGAGGCCCACCCCGTCGTAGAGGTCCTGGGTGTACTCGACCTCGTTGTCGTAGAGCTCGAACAACAGCTCGTAGGTGTAGTCCTTGAGCTCGGCCTTGCGGGCCTCGTCCTCGCCCGCCAGACCCTTCTGGTACTTGTAGCCGATGTAGTAGCCGTGCACGGCCTCGTCGCGGATGATCAGCCGGATCATGTCCGCGGTGTTGGTGAGCTTGGCGCGGCTACTCCAGTACATCGGCAGGTAGAAGCCGGAGTAGAACAGGAAGCTCTCCAACAGCGTCGAGGCCACCTTGCGCTTGAGGGCGTCGTCGCCCTTGTAGAAGTTCATCACGATCTCGGCCTTGCGCTGCAGGTTGGCGTTCTCCTCCGACCAGCGGAACGCCTCGTCGATCTCCACCGTCGAGCACAGCGTGGAGAAGATGTTGCTGTAGCTCTTGGCGTGCACCGACTCCATGAACGCGATGTTGGTGTAGACGGCCTCTTCGTGCGGCGTGATCGCATCGGGGATCAGGCTCACCGCGCCGACGGTGCCCTGGATGGTGTCCAGCAGTGTCAGGCCGGTGAAGACCCGCATCGTCAGCTGCTTCTCGTGGGCGTTCAGCGTGCCCCACGACGGGATGTCGTTGGACACCGGAACCTTCTCCGGCAACCAGAAGTTGCCGGTGAGACGTTCCCAGACCTCGGCGTCCTTGTCGTCTTGAACGCGGTTCCAGTTGATGGCCGAGACTCGGTCGATCAGCTTCATTCCATCAGAC